>NZ_JBIUCY010000068.1:0-736 GCF_044540725.1 Edwardsiella sp. A.80236 | reverse complement strand
CCATTCGTGCAGGTCGGAACTTACCCGACAAGGAATTTCGCTACCTTAGGACCGTTATAGTTACGGCCGCCGTTTACTGGGGCTTCGATCAAGAGCTTCGCCTTGCGGCTGACCCCATCAATTAACCTTCCAGCACCGGGCAGGCGTCACACCCTATACGTCCACTTTCGTGTTTGCAGAGTGCTGTGTTTTTATTAAACAGTTGCAGCCAGCTGGTATCTTCGACTGGCTTCGGCTCCATCCGCGAGGGACTTCACCTACATGCCAGCGTGCCTTCTCCCGAAGTTACGGCACCATTTTGCCTAGTTCCTTCACCCGAGTTCTCTCAAGCGCCTTGGTATTCTCTACCTGACCACCTGTGTCGGTTTGGGGTACGATTCAGTGTTATCTAGAGCTTAGAGGCTTTTCCTGGAAGCAGGGCATCAACCACTTCAGCACCGTAGTGCCTCGTCATCACGCCTCAGTGTTAAAGATAACCGGATTTGCCAGGTCATCACACCTACACGCTTAAACCGGGACAACCGTCGCCCGGCCGGTCTAGCCTTCTCCGTCCCCCCTTCGCAATAACACCAAGTACAGGAATATTAACCTGTTTCCCATCGACTACGCCTTTCGGCCTCGCCTTAGGGGTCGACTTACCCTGCCCCGATTAACGTTGGACAGGAACCCTTGGTCTTCCGGCGAGCGGGCTTTTCACCCGCTTTATCGTTACTTATGTCAGCATTCGCACTTCTGA
>NZ_JBIUCY010000067.1:0-750 GCF_044540725.1 Edwardsiella sp. A.80236 | reverse complement strand
CGGTAATGACTCCAACTTATTGATAGTGTTTTATGTTCAGATAATGCCCGATGACTTTGTCATGCAGCTCCACCGATTTTGAGAACGACAGCGACTTCCGTCCCAGCCGTGCCAGGTGCTGCCTCAGATTCAGGTTATGCCGCTCAATTCGCTGCGTATATCGCTTGCTGATTACGTGCAGCTTTCCCTTCAGGCGGGATTCATACAGCGGCCAGCCATCCGTCATCCATATCACCACGTCAAAGGGTGACAGCAGGCTCATAAGACGCCCCAGCGTCGCCATAGTGCGTTCACCGAATACGTGCGCAACAACCGTCTTCCGGAGCCTGTCATACGCGTAAAACAGCCAGCGCTGGCGCGATTTAGCCCCGACGTATCCCCACTGTTCGTCCATTTCCGCGCAGACGATGACGTCACTGCCCGGCTGTATGCGCGAGGTTACCGACTGCGGCCTGAGTTTTTTAAATGGCGGAAAATCGTGTTGAGGCCAACGCCCATAATGCGGGCGGTTGCCCGGCATCCAACGCCATTCATGGCCATATCAATGATTTTCTGGTGCGTACCGGGTTGAGAAGCGGTGTAAGTGAACTGCAGTTGCCATGTTTTACGGCAGTGAGAGCAGAGATAGCGCTGATGTCCGGCAGTGCTTTTGCCGTTACGCACCACCCCGTCAGTAGCTGAACGGGAGGGACAGCTGATAGAAACAGAAGCCACTGGAGCACCTCAAAAACACCATCATACACTAAATCA
>NZ_JBIUCY010000066.1:0-785 GCF_044540725.1 Edwardsiella sp. A.80236 | reverse complement strand
AGTCCAACAGCTTTGGACCGCAGTTGACTCTTTCGACACCCCTGCGATGCAACCCAATCCGGCTGACGGGGAGCCAGCAACGCTGAAAATTTACCCTCCTCTTTCCCACTAGCGGCTCCTTTTCCGACAACCAGCACGGCGGATCCCTGCCGCGGCGCTGTGAACGCAGCATTTTGATTGGTATCGTTGGCCTTCAGGCTCGTCAGTCAAACAGACCCAGGAGCAGCTCAGCCGGTGGCGCCCGGCTTTCGGGTAACGCCCTGGTCCCGCTGGTTTCGGCTTTGTGCTTCAGGTGATCAAGGATCTGCTTGATCACTATAGGGTCTTCAATGCAGGCGATGACTTTCATGGCGCCGCCGCAGCCGCTGCAGGTCTCGATGTCGATATTGAAAACACGCTTGAGCCGTTGCGCCCATGTCATCGACGCTCGCCGTTGTGCTGGTGTTGCCGGTTCATCAGCCACCCTGACCTTGTTGCCCCTGCCCCGTTTTGCCGGCGTGACCAACGCCCGGTGCCGACTGTTGGGTGCGAACACCCCGTGGAAGCGGGTTAGGTTGACTCTGGGCTTCGGTACCAGGGCGGCCAGCCTTGCAATGAAATCCAATGGTTCGAAAATGACGTGCGTGGTGCCGTCCCGGTACGGCGTCTTGAGCTGGTAGCGCACGTTGCCGCCTCGTGTTAACGACAGCCGCTTCTCGGATACCGCCGGGCGGCTGATGTACCGGCACAGCCGTTCGAGCTTCTTGCGTTCATCGGCCCTGGCCGCCACGCCGGCGTGCAGGCTG
>NZ_JBIUCY010000065.1:0-850 GCF_044540725.1 Edwardsiella sp. A.80236 | reverse complement strand
CCGTTCAGCACCCGCGTGGTGAATGTCGGCGTCCGCGATTCCACCTATGTGCTCGACGGCCTGCTGTACCACGAGTCCGACCTGCGGATCGAGGAGCACTACACCGACACGGCCGGCTTCACCGATCACGTCTTTGCCCTGATGCACCTGCTAGGCTTCCGCTTCGCGCCGCGCATCCGCGACCTCGGCGAAACCAAGCTGTACGTGCCGCAGGGCGTGCAAGCCTACCCGACGTTGCGCCCGCTGATCGGCGGCACCCTGAACATCAAGCACGTGCGTGCCCACTGGGACGACATCCTGCGCCTGGCCAGCTCGATCAAGCAGGGCACCGTCACCGCCTCGCTGATGCTGCGCAAGCTCGGCAGCTACCCGCGCCAGAACGGACTGGCCGTGGCCCTGCGCGAGCTGGGCCGGATCGAGCGCACGCTGTTCATCCTGGACTGGCTGCAAAGTGTTGAACTGCGCCGCCGCGTGCATGCCGGCCTGAACAAAGGTGAGGCGCGCAACTCGCTGGCCAGGGCGGTGTTCTTCAACCGCCTTGGGGAAATCAGGGATCGGAGCTTCGAGCAGCAGCGCTACCGGGCCAGCGGCCTCAACCTGGTGACGGCGGCTATCGTGCTGTGGAACACGGTGTACCTGGAACGCGCCACCCAGGGGTTGGTCGAGGCCGGCAAGCCGGTGGACGGCGAGCTGCTGCAATTCCTGTCGCCGCTGGGCTGGGAGCACATCAACCTAACCGGCGATTACGTCTGGCGGCAGAGCCGCAGACTGGAAGACGGGAAGTTTCGGCCCTTACGGATGCCCGGAAAACCTTAGCGTACGATTTTTTCCGAATTCTGCGGGCTCCCCT
>NZ_JBIUCY010000064.1:0-857 GCF_044540725.1 Edwardsiella sp. A.80236 | reverse complement strand
TAGGCTGTGTCCCTTAATTGTATAATTTCTTGTAAAACAATCTGATACAACCCAACTTAACCATTGCCAGATAATTCCTCGCCGTTTTGTCATAACGTGTGGCGATGCGACGATATTCTTTCAGGCGACCAAAGCAACGTTCAACAACATTGCGATTACGGTAAGCATCACGATCGAGCTGTGAACGACCATCTGACGCCATTTTCTCATTTGATTTGCGAGGAATGACGGCTTTTATACCTCTGCTTTTCAGTTCGTTACGTAACGCATGTCCGGAGTAGGCTTTATCTGCCAGTACGGCATGACCACGTCGCTTCATGCTGCCGTTCTGGCGCTGAACTCCAATGCCGTCCAGCAGACGTTGTGCGAACTGGCTTTCATGGGCTTGTCCGGGGCTCAGTACGATATTTAACGGCAGCCCACCTCCGTCTGTCGCCAGATGGATTTTGGTGCCAAAACCACCGCGAGAGCGACCCAGCCCATTATCTCCGACGATATCGGGATGTTTTTTTGAGCCCCTGCTGCGCATCTGAGTGCACGGATATTGCTGCCATCCAGCGCTGTTGCTGACCAGTCGATGAGATCGTTTGCATCAAGTAACGTAAGTAACCTGTTGAAAATGATGTTAATCATCCCTGACTTTGACCACCGGTTAAAACGGTTGTAAACGGTCTTCCATGGACCATATCGCTCTGGCAAATCGCGCCATGGTGCGCCCGAACACAGCACCCAGAACATACCGTTGATGATCATACGATGTTCTGCCCATGGGCGTCCGACCCGTGGTGTTGCTGGTTCAGCAGGTAATAAGGGCTGGATGAGAGCCCATGCTTCATCGGGAAGATCGTAACGAGCCA
>NZ_JBIUCY010000063.1:0-867 GCF_044540725.1 Edwardsiella sp. A.80236 | reverse complement strand
GACCGGTGCGGGTGGCGATGCCATCCCGCTGCGCTGAGTGCATAACCACCAGCCTGCAGTCCGCCTCAGCAATATCGGGATAGAGCGCAGGGTCAGGAAATCCTTGGATATCGTTCAGGTAGCCCACGCCGCGCTTGAGCGCATAGCGCTGGGTTTCCGGTTGGAAGCTGTCGATTGAAACACGGTGCATCTGATCGGACAGGGCGTCTAAGAGCGGCGCAATACGTCTGATCTCATCGGCCGGCGATACAGGCCTCGCGTCCGGATGGCTGGCGGCCGGTCCGACATCCACGACGTCTGATCCGACTCGCAGCATTTCGATCGCCGCGGTGACAGCGCCGGCGGGGTCTAGCCGCCGGCTCTCATCGAAGAAGGAGTCCTCGGTGAGATTCAGAATGCCGAACACCGTCACCATGGCGTCGGCCTCCGCAGCGACTTCCACGATGGGGATCGGGCGAGCAAAAAGGCAGCAATTATGAGCCCCATACCTACAAAGCCCCACGCATCAAGCTTTTGCCCATGAAGCAACCAGGCAATGGCTGTAATTATGACGACGCCGAGTCCCGACCAGACTGCATAAGCAACACCGACAGGGATGGATTTCAGAACCAGAGAAAGAAAATAAAATGCGATGCCATAACCGATTATGACAACGGCGGAAGGGGCAAGCTTAGTAAAGCCCTCGCTAGATTTTAATGCGGATGTTGCGATTACTTCGCCAACTATTGCGATAACAAGAAAAAGCCAGCCTTTCATGATATATCTCCCAATTTGTGTAGGGCTTATTATGCACGCTTAAAAATAATAAAAGCAGACTTGACCTGATAGTTTGGCTGTGAGCAATTATGTGCTTAGTGCATCTAACGC
>NZ_JBIUCY010000062.1:0-957 GCF_044540725.1 Edwardsiella sp. A.80236 | reverse complement strand
TGTTGTGCAGCCAGCTCCTGACAGTTCAATATCAGAAGTGATCTGCACCAATCTCGACTATGCTCAATACTCGTGTGGGCTCTGTTGCAAAAATCGTGAAGCTTGAGCATGCTTGGCGGAGATTGGACGGACGGAACGATGACGGATTTCAAGTGGCGCCATTTCCAGGGTGATGTGATCCTGTGGGCGGTGCGCTGGTATTGTCGCTATCCGATCAGCTATCGCGACCTTGAGGAAATGCTGGCGGAACGCGGCATTTCGGTCGACCATACGACGATCTATCGCTGGGTCCAGTGCTACGCCCCGGAGATGGAGAAGCGGCTGCGCTGGTTCTGGCGGCGTGGCTTTGATCCGAGCTGGCGCCTGGATGAAACCTACGTCAAGGTGCGGGGCAAGTGGACCTACCTGTACCGGGCAGTCGACAAGCGGGGCGACACGATCGATTTCTACCTGTCGCCGACCCGCAGCGCCAAGGCAGCGAAGCGGTTCCTGGGCAAGGCCCTGCGAGGCCTGAAGCACTGGGAAAAGCCTGCCACGCTCAATACCGACAAAGCGCCGAGCTATGGTGCAGCGATCACCGAATTGAAGCGCGAAGGAAAGCTGGACCGGGAGACGGCCCACCGGCAGGTGAAGTATCTCAATAACGTGATCGAGGCCGATCACGGAAAGCTCAAGATACTGATCAAGCCGGTGCGCGGTTTCAAATCGATCCCCACGGCCTATGCCACGATCAAGGGATTCGAAGTCATGCGAGCCCTGCGCAAAGGACAGGCTCGCCCCTGGTGCCTGCAGCCCGGCATCAGGGGCGAGGTGCGCCTTGTGGAGAGAGCTTTTGGCATTGGGCCCTCGGCGCTGACGGAGGCCATGGGCATGCTCAACCACCATTTCGCAGCAGCCGCCTGATCGGCGCAGAGCGACAGCCTACCTCTGACTGCCGCCAATCTTTGCAACAGAGCC
>NZ_JBIUCY010000061.1:0-965 GCF_044540725.1 Edwardsiella sp. A.80236 | reverse complement strand
AAAAATGTTACTAAATGCCCGTCAGGCAGGGAGGCCGATATGCCCGTTGACTTTCTGACCACTGAGCAGACTGAAAGCTATGGCAGATTCACCGGTGAACCGGATGAGCTTCAGCTGGCACGATATTTTCACCTTGATGAAGCAGACAAGGAATTTATCGGAAAAAGCAGAGGTGATCACAACCGTCTGGGCATTGCCCTGCAAATTGGATGTGTCCGTTTTCTGGGCACCTTCCTCACCGATATGAATCATATTCCTTCCGGCGTCCGGCATTTTACCGCCAGACAGCTCGGGATTCGTGATATCACCGTTCTTGCAGAATACGGTCAGAGGGAAAATACCCGCCGTGAGCATGCAGCGCTGATACGTCAGCACTATCAGTATCGTGAATTTGCCTGGCCCTGGACATTTCGCCTTACCCGTCTTTTATATACCCGGAGCTGGATAAGCAACGAACGTCCTGGCCTGCTTTTCGATCTGGCGACAGGGTGGCTTATGCAACATCGTATTATTCTCCCCGGAGCCACTACGCTGACCCGGTTGATTTCAGAGGTAAGGGAAAAGGCGACGTTGCGCCTGTGGAACAAACTGGCACTGATACCGTCAGCCGAACAGCGTTCACAGCTGGAGATGCTGCTGGGGCCAACTGATTGCAGCCGCCTGTCTTTACTGGAATCACTGAAAAAGGGCCCTGTGACCATCAGTGGTCCGGCGTTTAATGAAGCAATTGAACGCTGGAAAACTCTGAACGATTTTGGCCTGCATGCTGAAAACCTGAGTACACTCCCGGCTGTGCGCCTGAAAAATCTCGCACGTTATGCTGGTATGACTTCGGTGTTCAATATTGCCAGGATGTCACCGCAGAAAAGGATGGCGGTTCTGGTTGCCTTTGTCCTTGCATGGGAAACGCTGGCGCTGGATGATGCATTGGACGTTCTGGACGCCATGCTGGCCGTTATCATCCG
>NZ_JBIUCY010000060.1:0-1009 GCF_044540725.1 Edwardsiella sp. A.80236 | reverse complement strand
TTTGTCCTTGCATGGGAAACGCTGGCGCTGGATGATGCATTGGACGTTCTGGACGCCATGCTGGCCGTTATCATCCGCCACGCCAGAAGGATGAGCCGGGCTGAATGATCGACCGAGACAGGCCCTGCGGGGCTGCACACGCGCCCCCACCCTTCGGGTAGGGGGAAAGGCCGCTAAAGCGGCTAAAAGCGCTCCAGCGTATTTCTGCGGGGTTTGGTGTGGGGTTTAGCGGGCTTTGCCCGCCTTTCCCCCTGCCGCGCAGCGGTGGGGCGGTGTGTAGCCTAGCGCAGCGAATAGACCAGCTATCCGGCCTCTGGCCGGGCATATTGGGCAAGGGCAGCAGCGCCCCACAAGGGCGCTGATAACCGCGCCTAGTGGATTATTCTTAGATAATCATGGATGGATTTTTCCAACACCCCGCCAGCCCCCGCCCCTGCTGGGTTTGCAGGTTTGGGGGCGTGACAGTTATTGCAGGGGTTCGTGACAGTTATTGCAGGGGGGCGTGACAGTTATTGCAGGGGTTCGTGACAGTTAGTACGGGAGTGACGGGCACTGGCTGGCAATGTCTAGCAACGGCAGGCATTTCGGCGAGATCCGATTGTCGGCCCTGAAGAAAGCTCCAGAGATGTTCGGGTCCGTTTACGAGCACGAGGAGAAAAAGCCCATGGAGGCGTTCGCTGAACGGTTGCGAGATGCCGTGGCATTCGGCGCCTACATCGACGGCGAGATCATTGGGCTGTCGGTCTTCAAACAGGAGGACGGCCCCAAGGACGCTCACAAGGCGCATCTGTCCGGCGTTTTCGTGGAGCCCGAACAGCGAGGCCGAGGGGTCGCCGGTATGCTGCTGCGGGCGGTGATAGACTATGGCCGCGAGCATGTGGAGCAGATCATGCTGACGGTTGCGGAAGGGAACGAAGCCGCTATAAACCTCTATCAGCGATCGGCTCGTTGCCCTGCGCCGCTCCAAAGCCCGCGACGCAGCGCCGGCAGGCAGAGCAAGTAGAGGGCA
>NZ_JBIUCY010000005.1:0-190375 GCF_044540725.1 Edwardsiella sp. A.80236 | reverse complement strand
AGAAGTGAAACGCCGTAGCGCCGATGGTAGTGTGGGGTCTCCCCATGCGAGAGTAGGGAACTGCCAGGCATCAAATAGAGAAAAAGCCCCACGCTGATGCGTGGGGCTTTTTCTTTTTCTATCGTTTACTCTCTTGTCTTCGCTGACTGGATATCCCCTTTATTTTATCCTCCTTTTGTTGTGAATCACGCTATGGCGCAATGCTTTCACCGGAAAAGCGATTGACCGTCGGCCAGCCTTCTCGTTAAATGCTCCGATGCATCTCTGGGATCGATCGCCAGGCGTTTCGAATGCTGCGCGCTGTCTGTCTGCCTCGGGGCTAAAAGCTGCCATGGCGGCATTGATGCGCGAGTGATGATGCTCTCTTCCTCTCTGATTTGATGGTGCTTGGCGATGATAATTCAACGATTCTCTTGTGCTCTCGCGTTGTGCGCGGTGTCCTTCTCTCCTTTTACACAGGCCGCACAACCAGCGACGGAAGCGCAACGCGTCGCCGTAGCGGTGGAGCAGACCATCGTGCCATTGCTGCAACAGCAGCAGATCCCCGGCATGGCGGTGGCGGTGGTCTATCGAGGCAAATCCTACTACTACAACTATGGTGTTGCCGATCAGGCGACTCAGCGTGCGGTGACCCCACAGACATTGTTTGAATTAGGCTCGGTAAGTAAAACCTTTACTGGCGTTCTGGGCGGTTATGCCTTACAGCGAGGCGACATTCGCCTGCAAGATCGTGCGGCTACGCTTTGGCCGGCGCTAAGCGGTACGCAATGGCATAACATTACCCTCCAGCAATTGGCAACCTATACCGCGGGGGGATTACCGCTACAGGTGCCGGAGAGCGTGGGCGATAAGGCGCAACTGCTGGACTTCTATCAGCGTTGGCAACCCCAATGGGCCGCCGGAACGACGCGTTATTACTCTAATGCCAGTATCGGTCTGTTTGGTATGTTGGCGGTTCAGCCGAGCGGCTTGAGCTTTAGCCAGGCGATGGCGCGTTGGATCTTGCAGCCCCTGGCATTGCGCCATACCTATCTGAACGTTCCCGCCGCAGCCATGGCTAACTATGCTTGGGGTTACCGTGACGGTCATCCACTGCGTGTGACGCCGGGAGCGTTAGATGAGGAGGCCTATGGTATCAAATCAACCTCGCAGGACATGGCCAGCTGGCTACAGGCCAACATGGATCCCGCTCAGGTTAAAGATAAGACGCTGCGCCAAGCCCTAGAGTTCGCGCAGTCGCGTTACTATCAGGCTGGTGCGTTATACCAGGGATTAGGCTGGGAGATGCTGAACTGGCCGCTGAACGCGCAGACGCTGATTGCTGATAGCGCGAATAGCGTCGCCTTACAGCCTCGCGTCGTGCGCTTGATTACCCCGCCGAGTGCGCCGCAGGCGGCCTCCTGGGTGCATAAGACCGGCTCGACGAATGGCTTTGGCGCGTATATCGCCTTTATTCCTCAGGCTCAGTTAGGCATCGTGATGCTAGCGAATAAAAACTATCCGAACCCGCAGCGAGTCCAAGCTGCCTACACCATTCTGCAACATCTCCAGTAATCCTCCCTTGTGCGGCGCTGCGGCGCCGCCTCTGGCCACTGAATGAAAATTTCTCACGGGCCTTACCCTGTACAAGCGGGATAAAACGGATTATTTTGGCTATCCAGATGTCTAAAAGTGAACATGGACCGTCTTTCATCACCGCTGGAGTGCACGCATGCCAATCAGGATCCCCGATGCCTTACCCGCCGTTAATTTTTTGCGTAATGAAAACGTCTTTGTCATGACGCACTCGCGTGCCGCAGGGCAGGAGATCCGCCCGTTGAAGGTGTTGTTGCTGAACCTGATGCCGAAGAAGATCGAGACAGAGAATCAATTTCTCCGTCTGTTATCGAACTCTCCACTGCAGATCGACATCCAATTACTACGCATCGATCGGCGTGAATCAAAAAATACGCCGAGCGAACATCTGAACAACTTCTATTGCGATTTTGAGGAGATTCAGCAGCAGAATTTCGATGGTTTGATCGTCACCGGTGCTCCATTGGGCTTGGTCGATTTTGGTGATGTCGCCTACTGGTCGCAAATCGCGCGGGTGATTGCATGGGCGCGATCCCATGTGACCTCGACGCTCTTCGTCTGCTGGGCGGTGCAGGCGGCGCTCAACGTGCTATATGGACTACCGAAGATGACACGCAGCGAGAAACTCTCCGGGGTTTACAGCCATCAGACGTTACACCCCTTAGCGTTGCTGACCCGCGGTTTCGATGAGGCTTTTTGGGCGCCACACTCGCGTTATGCCGATTTTCCGGCGTCGCTGATCCGCACGGAGACCGACCTGCAGATCTTTGCCGAGTCGGAACAGGCGGGCGCCTACCTGTTCGCCAGCGCCGATAAGCGCATGGTGTTCGTCACCGGTCATCCGGAATATGACCCCCATACGTTGGCTGATGAATATCAGCGTGATGTGAATGCTGGCCTGGCGCCAACGCTGCCGCTCAACTACTTTCCCCAGGATGACCCTACACGTACCCCCAGGGCGACCTGGCGCAGCCATGGACATCTGCTATTTACTAACTGGTTGAACTATTATGTTTACCAGATAACCCCTTATGATCTGCGCCAGATGAATCCAACCCTGGAGTAAGCCGCCGCTCCAGATGGCGCTCCATCGTCGCACTGCGTTGGGCGTCAGCGTCAGGCCGTCACGCGCCCTCCCGTTTGGGGATGGCGCATGGGCTAACATCCTCTTGATTTCTTTTCTTGGCCGTAATGCGTATAATCGCCGCCCTGATCCTGATGATTTGTTCACCAGACCCGCCTGTCTTACCAATACAAGAGTAGCGTCATGAGTAGTGTCAGCCTAATCCAACCGGAGCGCGATCTGTTCTCCTACACCCCTTATTGGGCCGAATGTTTCGGCACCGCACCGTTCTTACCGATGTCGCGTGAAGAGATGGATAAGCTGGGGTGGGACAGCTGCGACATTATCATCGTGACCGGTGATGCCTACGTGGATCATCCCAGCTTCGGTATGGCCATCGTCGGCCGTATGCTGGAAGCGCAAGGCTTCCGGGTCGGCATCATCGCGCAGCCGGACTGGACCAGTAAAACCGACTTTATGCGCCTGGGTAAGCCGAATCTCTTCTTCGGCGTGACCGCCGGCAACATGGACTCGATGATCAACCGCTATACCGCCGATCGCAAGCTACGTCATGACGATGCCTATACGCCGAATAACGAGGGGGGAAAGCGCCCGGATCGCGCCACCCTGGTTTATAGCCAGCGTTGTAAGGAGGCGTTCAGTGACGTGCCAGTGATCCTCGGGGGGATCGAGGCCAGCCTGCGCCGTGTGGCGCACTACGACTATTGGTCGGATACGGTGCGTCGCTCGGTCCTGGTGGATGCAAAGGCCGATATGCTGATGTATGGCAACGGGGAGCGCCCATTGGTCGAAGTCGCACACCGCTTAGCGGCAGGCGAACCGATCAGCAGCATCTGCGATGTGCGTAACACCGCCATCATGCGCAAGGAGCCGTTACCGGGGTGGAGCGGCGTCGATTCGACTCGCCTCGATACCCCAGGGCGGATTGAGCCGATCCCCAATCCCTACGGCGACGATCTGGCTTGTTCGCCCAAGCCGGTCGACGAGGCGGCGCCGATCACCGTGCGTGCACCCAAGCCCAAACCCTGGGAAAAGACCTACGTTCTATTGCCCTCTTTCGAGAAGGTTAAAGGGGATAAGGTGATGTATGCCCACGCCTCGCGTATTCTGCATCATGAAACCAACCCCGGTTGCGCACGCGCCCTGATGCAGAAACATGGCGATCGTTATGTCTGGGTCAACCCACCGGCCATTCCGCTGAGTACCGAAGAGATGGATAGCGTCTATGCCCTGCCGTTCCAACGGGTACCGCATCCTGCCTACGGTAAGGCGCGTCTACCGGCCTATGACATGATCCGTTTTTCGGTCAACATCATGCGTGGCTGCTACGGCGGTTGTGCCTTCTGTTCGATCACCGAGCATGAGGGGCGCATCATTCAAAGCCGCTCCGAAGACTCCATCATTCGCGAGATCGAAGAGATCCGCGATAAGGTCCCGGGCTTTACCGGGATCATCTCCGATCTCGGCGGTCCGACCGCCAACATGTACATGCTGCGCTGCCAGTCGCCGCGCGCCGAACAGACCTGCCGCCGAGCCTCCTGTGTCTATCCGGATATCTGTCGTCACATGGATACCAATCACGAGCCGACGATTAAGCTCTATCGCCGTGCCCGCGATCTGGCCGGGGTGAAGAAGATCCTGATCGCCTCCGGTGTACGTTACGATCTGGCGGTGCAAGATCCGCGTTACATCAAGGAGCTGGCGACGCATCACGTCGGCGGTTATCTGAAGATTGCCCCGGAGCATACGGAAGAGGGGCCGTTGTCGAAGATGATGAAGCCGGGGATGAGCAGCTATTACCGCTTTAAGGAGCTATTCGATAGCTATTCGAAGCAGGCGGGCAAAGAGCAGTATCTGATCCCCTATTTCATCTCCGCGCATCCGGGAACACGCGACGAGGACATGGTGAACCTGGCGCTTTGGCTTAAGCAGCATCGTTTCCGCCTCGATCAGGTGCAAAACTTCTACCCATCGCCGCTGGCCAACTCGACCACCATGTACTACACCGGGAAGAACCCGCTCTCTAAGGTGGATTATAAGAGCGAAGAGGTGGTGGTGCCGAAGGGAGAACGCCAACGCCGTCTACATAAAGCGCTGTTACGTTATCATGATCCGGCGAACTGGCCGATGATCCGCGCCGCGCTGGAGGAGATGGGGCTGCAACATCTGATCGGTAATCGCCGCGAGTGCCTGGTCCCCGCACCGACGCTGGAGGAGCAGCGCGCCGCTCGCCGGGGTTATCAGCGCAACATGACGCCGGCGATGACGAAACACACCGGTGCGCCACGCCGTCCTGCCGCTAATGCTCAGAGCAGTAGTCGGCCGGCGAAGAGTGGGGCGGTGAAGGGAGCGGCGCAGCCCGCTCCGCGTTCGGGCGGGAAGGGAGACAATGGCCGTCCTGCTCGTCCAGAGGGGCGCAATACCCGTCGTCCTGCCGGGCAGAGCAAGAAGCCGCGCTAAAGGTCTCATGAGTGGCCCTGATGCATCGCATCAGGGCCATACTCACGCCCTACAGGCGCATATAGGTGGCGGGATCGGATCCCAGCCGCTTGCCGCACTCCAGACGGGCGATCTGTGCCAGTTCGCCCGCCTCCAGTTTAAAGTCAAATACGGCGATATTTTCCTTCAGACGCATCGCCGAGACGGTTTTCGGGATCACGATGCGCCCGCAATCCAGATGCCAACGAATGACAATCTGCGCCGGCGTCTTACCATACTTGGCCGCCAGGCGGCGAATCGGCTCGGCGTCAAACACGCCCTCTCCCCCCTGAGCCAAGGGGCTCCAGGCCTCGGTCGCAATACCGTGGCGGCGGTTCCAGGCTTGCAATGTCGCTTGCTGCATCAAGGGATGAAGTTCGATCTGATTGACGGCAGGTACCACACCGGTCTCATCCAGCAGGCGTTGGATATGCTCGGGATTGAAGTTACAGACTCCGATACTCTTGACCACGCCTTGGCGGCGCAGGGCGATCAGGTGGCGCCAGGCATGGACGAAGGTGTCCTGCAGCGCCATCGGCCAGTGGATGAGGTAGAGATCGACATACTCCAGACGTAGCTTATGTAGGCTCGCGTGCAGGGCGCGCTCAACCTCCAGATGGTCGGCATTCCACAGCTTCGTGGTGATGAACAGCGACTCACGCGCCAGGCCGCTCTGCTGCAATGCCTGGCCGACACCGCTTTCATTACCGTAGATCGCGGCAGTATCGATGGCGCGGTAACCGACGCGTAACGCCTCGCCGACGACGTCGCGCGCTAAGACATCGCTGACCTGCCAGACCCCTAATCCGAGTTGTGGGATGCGGTTGCCATCATTCAGCGTAATAGAGGGAGGGGTAGGCATGACGATCTCCAGTGTGGGTTGTATCGAAGAGGTACTCATCAGATTTTTACCTTAGCACACTCCCTATTATCGTGGATCGTCCGACTGGGTCGGCATGCGTAACGCGTGAGCCGGCTAGTATTTTTCTGTGATATAGGGTTATGTTATGGCTATCAGCCAAAAGGAGAGCCACCCCGTGTTTGAACATGTAGATGACTATGCCGGCGACCCGATCCTCTCTCTCATGGAGCGTTTCCAGCAGGATCCTCGTCCCGAGAAAGTGAACCTGAGTATCGGACTGTATTATGACCAGCGGGGCGAGGTACCGATGCTCTCCTCGGTCGCCACCGTCTTGGATCGCCTGAATGCGGCGCCGCCGACGGCACCGCTTTATTTACCCATGGAAGGCTTGGCCAGTTATCGTGGCGCCGTACAGTCGCTGCTATTGGGCGCCGATCACCCGGCGTTGCGCCAGAAACGCGTGGCGACGGTGCAAACGGTGGGGGGATCGGGGGCCTTGAAGATCGGTGCCGACTTTTTGCGACGCTATTTCCCTGCCGCTGAGGTATGGGTCAGCGATCCGACGTGGGAGAACCATGTCGCGATCTTCGAGGGGGCGGGTTTTCGTGTGCATCGTTATCCCTATTTCGACTCACAGACGTTAGGGGTACGCTTCGACGCCATGCTGGCGGCATTGGAGCAGTTAGCGCCGCAGAGCATCGTGCTGTTGCACCCCTGCTGCCATAATCCGACGGGCGCGGATCTAACGCCTGCGCAGTGGGACACGCTAGTAGCGCTGTTGCGTCGACGTACCCTGATCCCCTTCCTTGATATCGCCTATCAAGGATTCGGCGGCGGCATGGATCACGATGTCTACGCCATTCGCGCCATCGCTGATGCCGGGCTGCCATGTCTGATCAGCAACTCCTTCTCCAAGATCTTCTCGCTGTATGGCGAGCGGGTCGGCGGCTTATCGGTGTTATGTGGCGATAGCGCCGAGGCGGCACGAGTCTTGGGGCAGTTAAAGGCAACGGTACGACGTAACTACTCCAGCCCGCCGTTACACGGTGCGACGCTGGTGGCTGGCGTGCTCAGCGATCCGGCATTACATCGCCAATGGCGGGGAGAGGTCGAGGCGATGCGCTTGCGTATCATCGATATGCGTAAGCAGTTGGCCTCCCTGCTCAATCAGGCGCTGCCGCAGCGTAACTTCGACTATCTACGCCGCCAGCGTGGGATGTTCAGCTATACCGGGCTGTCGCCTCAGCAGGTGGCGCAACTGCAGCAGCAGGACGCAGTCTATCTGGTGGCGAGCGGTCGAATCTGTATGGCCGGCTTGAATGAGGGGAATCTGGCGCGCGTAGCGGCGGCATTGGCGCGCGTGATGGCCTGAGGTACATAGTGTTTCAGCGCGAAGGGGGGCGTAATACTGCGCCCCTCTCTTATGACTGAGACTGGCGTAGATTCTGCGTTTGCTCCCGGCGCTTTGGCTCCCCTTGTCCTTTTCTGACGCGGCGTCTGGCTATCTTTACAGAACTTTCCGCTGCGTTTTCTTGCTGCCAGCTGTACAAAGAATATACTTATCGAGGACGTTGTAAGAATGTGGTATCAGCAAACCTTGACGCTGCGGGCGAGAGCGCGCGGTTTCCATCTGATCACGGCGGAGATCACCGCCGCATTACCGGCCTTGTGTCAGGTACGGGTGGGGCTGTTGCATCTGCTGTTACAACACACTTCGGCGTCGCTTACCCTCAATGAAAACTGTGATCCCACAGTGCGTCATGACATGGAACGTTATTTTTTGCGTGCGGTGCCGGAAGATGCTCCCTATGCGCACGACGACGAAGGTGCGGACGACATGCCCGCCCACATCAAGTCGTCTCTGCTGGGAACCTCGCTGGTGGTGCCGATACGCCAGGGCGCGTTACAGCTTGGAACCTGGCAGGGTATTTGGCTTGGCGAACACCGTATACAGGGCGGGATACGCCGTATCGTAGCAACCATACAAGGGGATAGGATTGATGGATAATTCGGCATTTATGCAATATTGCCTGTCGAAGCCCGGGGCGCAGCAAACCTTACAGAACCGCTGGCGTACCCACCAAGTGCGTGTTGGCGGGGTATTATTCGCGATGGTGGAGAATGGTGAGGCACGCCCGGCGGTGGCGGTGAAGACCAGCTGTGAGCAGGCCGCCAGGCTGCGCAGTCTTCACAAGGATATCGTACCGAGCAGTCGCCTGAACAAGGCGCACTGGAGCACCGTGTTCCTCGACGGTGCCCTCAACGATTCGTTGCTTTATCAGTTGGTGGATGGCTCCTACCAGTTGGCGCTACATCAAGCCAGCGAGCAGCACCCGTTACAGTAAGTTCCCCGCGAAGCTGTACCGGCCGCCGGGCGATGTCCCGGCGGCGTGGTACGTATCACGCGTGTTCGAGGATCGGGCGCAGGAAGCGTGCGGTATGCGAGGTTTCGCATTGCGCGACGGTTTCCGGCGTCCCAGCGACCAAGATTTGTCCACCACCGCTGCCGCCTTCCGGCCCCAGATCGACGATCCAGTCCGCCGTTTTGATCACGTCCAAATTGTGCTCGATAACCACGATGGTATTGCCCTGGTCACGTAGCTGGTGCAATACCGCCAGGAGTTGCTGAATATCGGCGAAGTGTAGACCGGTGGTCGGTTCGTCCAGAATATACAGGGTTTGCCCAGTGCCGCGCTTAGAGAGCTCTCGTGATAGCTTAACGCGCTGTGCCTCGCCGCCGGATAGGGTGGTGGCCGATTGTCCCAAACGAATATAACCCAGACCAACATCCATCAGCGTCTGTAGCTTACGCGCCAGCGCCGGGACGGCGTCGAAGAAACTGCGCGCCTCCTCGATGGTCATCTCCAGCACCTCGTGGATGTTCTTCCCTTTGTATTTGATCTCCAAGGTTTCGCGGTTATAGCGCTTACCTTTGCAGTGATCGCATGGTACGTAGATGTCCGGTAGAAAGTGCATCTCCACCTTGATCACCCCATCGCCCTGGCAGGCCTCACAGCGCCCCCCGCGTACGTTAAAGCTGAAGCGGCCAGGGGTATAACCACGGGCGCGCGACTCCGGTACCCCGGAGAACAGCTCACGGATCGGGGTGAAGATACCGGTGTAGGTCGCCGGGTTAGAGCGTGGCGTCCGTCCGATGGGGCTTTGATCGATGTCGATCACCTTGTCGAAGTGCTCCAGCCCCTCAATGCTACGGTAGGGGGCCGGTTCACTCAGCGTGGCGCCATTCAACTGGCGTTGCGCGATGGGGAACAGCGTATCGTTGATAAGCGTCGATTTGCCGGAGCCAGAGACACCGGTGATGCAGGTGAACAGCCCGACGGGCAGGGTTAATGTCACCTCTTTCAGGTTATTACCACGCGCACCGCTCAGCTTGAGCACACGCGTTGGATCGGCGGCGACCCGCTCGCTGGGGATGGCGATCTTACGTTGTCCGCTCAGATATTGGCCGGTGAGGGAGGCGGGGGTCGCCATGATCTGCGCCACGTCGCCTTGGGCGACGATCTCGCCACCATGCACGCCGGCACCGGGGCCGATGTCGATGATATGATCGGCGGCACGGATGGCGTCTTCATCGTGCTCGACGACGATCACCGTGTTACCCAGGTTGCGCAGATGCATCAATGTGTCGAGCAGGCGCTCATTATCGCGTTGATGTAGGCCGATGGAGGGTTCATCCAGTACATACATCACCCCGACCAGCCCGGCACCGATCTGGCTGGCCAGGCGGATGCGTTGCGCCTCGCCGCCGGACAGCGTCTCGGCCGAGCGCGACAGGGTCAAATAGTTGAGCCCGACGTTGACCAGAAATTGCAGGCGTTCGCCGATCTCTTTCAGCACCTTTTCGGCGATCTTGGCGCGTTGTCCGCTGAGGGCCAGTTGGTGGAAGAAGCGTAACGCCGCGCCGATGCTGAGATCGGCGATCTGCGGCAGGGTGGTGTCCTCGATGAAGACATTACGCGCCTCTTCGCGCAGACGGGTTCCACCGCAGGCGGCGCAGGGACGGTTGCTGATAAACTTCGCCAGCTCCTCGCGTACCGCGCTGGACTCGGTCTCTTTATAGCGGCGCTCCATGTTGTGCAGCACCCCCTCGAAGGGGTGATGGCGTACCGTGGTGTCGCCGCGATCGTTAATGTACTTGAACTCGATCTCTTCTTTGCCTGAGCCGTAGAGCACTACCTTCCGTACCGCCTCGCTCAGTGAGTCGAAAGGCGCTTCGATATCAAAATGATAATGGTCGGCTAACGAGCGCAGCATCTGGAAATAGTAGAAGTTACGGCGATCCCAACCGCGAATCGCACCACCGGCTAACGAGAGCTCGCCATTCTGCACCACGCGATCGGGATCGAAGTATTGCTGAACACCCAGGCCATCACAGGTCGGACAGGCGCCTGCCGGGTTATTGAAGGAGAACAGGCGCGGTTCTAACTCCCGCATGCTGTAGCCACACAGAGGACAGGCGAAGTTGGCGGAGAACAGCAACTCTTCCGCCTGGGGATCGTCCATATCGGCCACGACCGCACTGCCGCCAGAGAGTTCTAGCGTGGTCTCGAATGATTCGGCCAGGCGCTGTGCCATGTCAGGGCGAACCTTAAAGCGATCGACCACCACGTCGATGCTGTGTTTCTTTTGCAGCTCTAGCTTCGGCGGATCGGAGAGATCGCAGACCTCGCCATCGATCCGCGCGCGGATATACCCTTGCGCCGCCAGGTTTTCCAGGGTCTTACTGTGTTCGCCCTTACGATCCTTGATGATCGGCGCCAGCAGCATCAGACGCTTACCTTCCGGTTGCGCCAACACATTGTCGACCATCTGGCTGACGGTCTGCGCCGCCAGCGGCGTGCCATGCGTCGGGCAACGTGGCTCGCCGACACGGGCGAACAGCAGACGTAGATAGTCATGGATTTCGGTGATGGTGCCGACGGTAGAGCGTGGGTTATGTGAGGTTGACTTTTGTTCGATGGAGATGGCGGGTGATAAGCCCTCGATATGATCGACATCGGGCTTCTCCATCAACGACAAAAACTGGCGGGCGTAGGCGGAGAGTGACTCGACGTAGCGCCGTTGTCCTTCGGCATACAGCGTATCGAACGCCAGAGAGGACTTACCGGATCCGGACAGGCCGGTGATGACCACCAGTTTGTCGCGGGGAATGATCAGGTTGATATTCTTGAGATTGTGGGTGCGAGCACCCCGTATTTCTATTTTATCCATTACCGACTTCCCGGATTAACAGTTATCGATCTCTGCGTGCACAAACGTGATCAATAATTATGACATATTCAAAACTGAATGAATATCCAGTATTCAATGGCCGTACCGCTGACGGATTACGGCGTGCGCCGCAGAAACGATCGAGAGTGCTCAAGCGCCGCTGGCGTGTTAGAATTTACCGTTTAGACTGAATAAATTTACTTCATCAGGAGAGTCGATATGGCCAGCAGAGGCGTAAACAAAGTGATTCTTATCGGTAATCTGGGTCAGGATCCGGAAGTCCGTTATATGCCGAACGGCGGTGCCGTTGCCAACTTGACGCTGGCGACCTCTGAATCTTGGCGTGACAAGCAGACCGGTGAGCAGAAAGAGCGCACCGAATGGCATCGTGTCGCGCTGTACGGCAAGCTGGCGGAGATCGCCGGCGAATACCTGCGCAAAGGCTCTCAGGTATACGTTGAGGGGCAACTGCGTACGCGTAAGTGGCAGGATCAGAGCGGCCAGGACCGCTATACCACCGAAGTCGTCGTCGACATCAACGGCTCTATGCAGATGCTGGGGGGACGTCAGGGTGGCGGGGCTCCGATGGGTAACCAAGGTAACCAAGGCCAGCAAGGGGGCTGGGGCCAGCCGCAGCAGCCGCAAGGCGCCGCCTTCAGCGGTGGGCAATCCGCGCCGCGTCAGCAGCAGGGGGGTTATGCCGCGCCAGCACAACCGGCCGCACCGCAGAGCAACGAGCCGCCGATGGATTTCGATGATGATATCCCGTTCTGATCGCGCGGGTAGACGGTCAGAGAGCCCCGCGATGCGGGGCTTTTTCTTTGGCGTAATCGGCCATGAGGCGTGGCGAAGCATCGTGAAGGGTGATGCGGTGGAGATGGCCTACTATTTCTGCGGCTCGGCGAGCTGAGAGGGTGTGATGGTATTACGACGACTTTCCTGGATGGTGGGCAGTGGTGCCTGGCTGATGCCATGGGTATTGTTGCTCTGGCAGTGGCTGGAGACGGGGCGTTATCAGGCTGCGCTCTCCGCCCAGGCGTATCGAAGCTGGCAGATGACGGTACTGCTGGCCGATGCGGCCTTTGCCGGCCTTCTGTCATTATTGGCGTTGTTGGTGGGGGCGCTCGCCCTGGCACGCAGTACGCCGGAAAGTGTGCGGCCAGGCCAGCGTATGGTCGAGCTTGTGGTGTTGGCCCTACCGCTATTGTTTGCCATGTTCGTCGCCGGCCTGTTCTGGCTACATGGTTGAGTGGGCCCGTTGGATGGGCCCACTCGGTGCATTACGGTGTCGTTAGCTCATACTTTTTGATCTTGCGGTAGAGCGTCGCGATGCCTATCCCCAACTCTTCCGCCGCCTGCTTCTTGTTACTGTGGCGTGATAGCGCCTCGCGGATCATCTGCTTCTCCATCTCCTCCAGCGCCGTGCTGCCATGGTCATCGCAGGCCACACTACTCTGATAGTGGCTGTTGTCTTCGCGGTAGACCGGCGTGACCTGGCCATTGACCAGGTTCGGCGGCAGCAACGCCGTATCGATCACCTCGCCGCTGGGCACCACGTTGATCAGGTACTCCATCAGGTTACTCAGCTCGCGTACGTTACCCGGCCAACGGTAGCGTTTGAGTAACATCATCACCTGCGGGGAGATCCCCGGGTAGACCAGGCCGATACGCTTGGTATGCAGGTTAAGGAAGTAGTGGATCAGCAGCTCGATGTCGCCATTACGCTCGCGTAGTGGCGGTAGCGCGACGGGGATGACGTTGAGGCGGTAGTAGAGATCCTCGCGGAATTTTCCCTCCGCGATGTACTGCTCCAGATTCTGGTTGGTCGCCGAGATGATGCGGATATCGACGGAGACCGGGTTACTGGAGCCGATCGGCTGAACCTCCCGAGCCTCGATGGCCCGCAACAGCTTGGCTTGCAGCGTGAGGGGCATGTCGCCGATCTCATCGAGGAATAGCGTACCGTGATTAGCCGCCTGGATCAGGCCGACCTTACCGTTGGCCGAAGCCCCGGTGAAGGCCCCCTTCACATAGCCGAACAGCTCGCTCTCCAGCAGTTGGTCGGGAATGGCGGCGCAGTTGATGGCGATGAAGGGCTTATTGTTACGATCGCTCAACTGGTGGATGGCACGCGCCACCACTTCTTTACCGGTGCCGCTCTCACCGACGATCAGCACGCTGGAGGGACTGGGTGCCACGCGGCTGATTAAGCGTTTGAGGGTGCGCATCGGACGACACTCCCCCACCAGATGTTCGATACGCGGATCGTCCGGATTCAGCTCGACGTTCATCGGCGAGTGAGACTGATGGAACGCCATCAGGAACAGCTGGTGGTCCTGTATATCGTGTAGCTGCCCGATGACCAACTCTTGATGCTGATCGAAGGTGACGATATGTTGCAGATGGCCGCTGAGATAGTTTTGTTGATAGGTCAGCGGGCGAATATTAAAAGTTTTACCTATAACTTGCTCATTAATGGCATTCAATTGTTTTAATGCCGTCGCGTTGGCAAATTTCGCCTGATTATTTTCGTCAAGGACGACCACCCCCTGATCCATATTCTCGATTAGGCTTAGCAGTATTTTGCTGACGCCATCGTTTGCTCCTTGGCTTTCCAATAGTTTAGAGACGAATATGTTGGATATATGGCGAACGTAATCGGAGAACTCGTGTAAATTATCTTTTATTCGTTCTTGTTGCTCTTGGGTAAAGGCGACCAGGCTAATCACCCCGATACAGTTTCCTTGGAACAGAATGGGCGTACCAAGGAAAGCCTTCTCCTTACAGTTATCCTTACTGTTGCATCCTTCACAGACCGGATCGAAACGTGAGCGGATCACCACCTTTTCCTGTTTAGTATCGAGGACGTAACGCAGTAGGCGTGAATTGCTGTTGAGCTTGCGGCCGAAGAACTTGCCATACGGGCCGGTGCCGGCGACGCGTGTCATGGCGGCATCGACGATTTCAACCTCCAGTTGCAGTACGCTAGACAGCATCTTGGTAAAGCGCAGAATGATGGGTTGGATCTGCATTAAAACGGATTGCGTGTTTGCCGACGTCATAATTAAACCTTTCTTTTAGCACTTAACCAGTTACCCGGTGTCGCGGATATTTTGGCGGTGGTGACAACCTATTCCATTAGGTCACATGCATCTTCGTTTATCGCATGATACTAACTCAGCAAAATTGAATTTTGATAAATATGGATTTTTTTTCGCGCGCGATACGACAAATATGTAATAGCCATCACACTTTATTATCAAAATGAGACTAATGGCGGATATGTTATCAATATGGGTTACTGAACAGTGAAAAAAAATGGCCGCCGCTGACTCCGCAAGCAAGTGTTTAGTGTATTTACTCTGCTGATAATATGCATCCAACAGATAAAACAGGTCCCCTTTCAGGGCTTTTGAGTCTTATTTTGTGATGCCTCTCGCACAATATCATGGGCGCTCCCGCTCCACACTAGCAGAAAACAAATTTGGCACAGTTATTGTTTAAGTCTTATCAGTCGCTGTTATCGGCTGTTTGCAGGTCGGACTCTCACCGCCTGGGCGGCGTAGCAGGTTGTCAGGTAGCCAGTCACTTACTCATTAGGGCCATACGATGAAAACTGTTAATGAAATTATCAAGGATATCAACGCGCTCAAGTCTAACCTTCATGACAAGGACTTTTTGCTGACCTGGGAGCAGAGTCCGGAAGAGCTAAAGCTGGTGCTGGATGTCGCCGACGCGTTGAAGACGATGCGTGCAGAAAATATCGCGACCAAAATCTTTAATAGCGGGCTGGGTATCTCCGTATTCCGTGATAACTCAACCCGTACTCGTTTCTCCTATGCCTCGGCCTTGAACCTGCTGGGTCTGGCTCAGCAGGACCTGGATGAGGGCAAATCCCAGATCGCTCACGGTGAGACCGTGCGTGAGACCGCCAACATGATCTCCTTCTGCGCCGATGCCATCGGCATCCGTGATGACATGTATCTGGGGGCCGGTAACGCCTATATGCGCGAAGTTGGTGCCGCGTTGGATGAAGGCTATGAGCAGGGTGTGTTGCCGCAGCGTCCGGCGCTGATCAACCTGCAGTGTGATATCGACCACCCGACGCAATCCATGGCCGACCTGGCTTGGCTGCGTGAGCACTTCGGCAGCCTGGAGAATTTGAAGGGCAAGAAGATCGCCATGACCTGGGCCTACTCACCGAGCTACGGTAAGCCGCTGTCCGTACCGCAAGGCATCATCGGCCTGATGACGCGCTTCGGTATGGACGTCACCCTGGCTCACCCGGAAGGCTATGACCTGATCCCGGATGTGGTCGAGGTCGCGCGTAACAATGCCAAGGCATCCGGCGGCAGCTTCCGCCAGGTGAACTCGATGGCCGAAGCCTTCAAGGATGCGGATATCGTCTATCCCAAGTCCTGGGCTCCGTATCAGGTGATGGAGCAGCGCACCGAACTGCTGCGCGCCAATGACCACGATGGCCTGAAGGCGCTGGAAAAACAGTGCCTGGCCCAGAACGCCAACCATAAAGATTGGCACTGCACCGAAGAGATGATGAAGCTGACGCGTGGCGGTGAGGCCCTGTATATGCACTGCCTGCCGGCTGATATCTCCGGTGTCTCCTGCAAAGAGGGTGAGGTCACTGAAGGCGTATTCGAAAAATACCGCATCGCCACTTACAAAGAGGCCAGCTGGAAGCCGTATATCATCGCCGCCATGATCGTCGCCCGTAAGTTCCCGAAACCGGGTCTGTTGCTGGAGCAACTGCTCAAAGAGGCGCAGAAACGTATTAAGTAACACCGTCGGCCGGCCGACAGGGCCGGCCCCTCCGCCAGCGCGGATCTCTTTTTCGATGGATGAGGTTGGTTTATGTCTGTTTTCTCGTTGAAGGTGGATATTGCGCAGAACCGTTTCTTCAATGGTGAAACGTCGCCACTGTTCTCCCGTGCCGAAGCACAGAAAGCGCGGGCCTTTCATAAAAAAATTACCGGCTACCGTCCCACGCCGCTATATGCCCTGGATGAACTGTCTCACCTGTTCGGCATCGGCAAGATCTTAGTGAAGGATGAGTCGCAGCGTTTCGGCCTCAACGCCTTCAAGATGCTGGGCGGTGCCTACGCCATCGCTCGCCTGCTATGTGATAAGTATCACATGGATATCAATGACTTCTCCTTCGAGAAGCTCAAATCCACACTGACCGAGCGCATGACCTTCGCCACCACTACCGATGGTAACCATGGTCGTGGCGTGGCCTGGGCCGCGCAGCAGTTGGGGCAGCATGCGGTGGTGTACATGCCGAAGGGCTCGGCGCGTGAGCGGGTAGAGCATATCCGTAACCTGGGCGCCGAATGCATCGTTACCGATATGAACTATGACGACACGGTACGTCTGACCATGAAGACCGCGCAGGAGCGGGGTTGGGAAGTGGTGCAGGATACCGCGTGGGAAGGCTACACCAAGATCCCGACCTGGATCATGCAGGGGTACGCCACGCTGGCGGACGAAGCGGTGGAGCAGATGGCGCAGATGGGCATTGAGCGCCCGACTCACGTCTTCCTGCAAGCTGGCGTCGGCGCCATGGCGGGGGGCGTGTTGGGCTATCTGGTCGATGTGTATGGTGCGAATAATCTGCACTCGGTGATCGTCGAGCCGGATCTGGCGGACTGCGTATTCCGCTCCGGGGTGAAGGGGGAGATCGTCAACGTCGGCGGCGACATGTCCACCATCATGGCTGGCCTGGCCTGCGGCGAGCCGAACCCGTTGGGCTGGCCGCTGCTGCGCAATTGTGCCACCCAGTTTATCTCCTGCCAGGACAAGGTGGCGGCGCTGGGGATGCGTGTGTTGGGTAACCCGTTGGGTCAGGATGCACGCATCATCTCTGGCGAATCGGGTGCCGTTGGTCTCGGGGTCTTGGCTGCCGTTCACCATCACCCGCGTCGTGAAGAACTGATGAAGACGTTAGGGCTGAATCGCGACTCCGTGGTGCTGTTGATCAGTACCGAAGGGGATACCGACGTGAAGCACTACCGTGAAGTGGTTTGGGAAGGGAAATACCCGGCGTGTGAATAAGCGCGGGGGCATCGTTGAATTCATGCTCCCCGCCCGGCGGGGGGATCACCACTGGAGAAGAATATAATGGCTAAGCAAGTTCCGTTCGATATGATTCTGGAGAAGGCGCATCAGTATAAAGACGACATGTCCCGTTTCCTGCGCGACATGATTGCCATCCCCAGTGAAAGCTGCGACGAAAAGCGTGTAGTACTGCGTATCAAAGAAGAGATGGAGAAAGTGGGCTTCGATCGTGTCGAGATCGACCCGATGGGTAACGTGTTGGGCTATGTCGGTCACGGCCCGCATCTGATTGCCATGGATGCCCACATCGACACCGTCGGGGTGGGTAACATCAAGAACTGGACCTTCGATCCCTATGAGGGGATGGAGACCGATGAACTGATCGGCGGACGCGGCGCGTCGGATCAGGAAGGCGGCATGGCCTCCATGGTATATGCCGGTAAGATCATCAAGGATCTGGGGCTGGAAGATCAGTACACCCTGCTGGTGACCGGGACGGTACAGGAGGAGGATTGTGACGGCCTGTGCTGGCAGTACATCATCGAGCAATCTAAGATCCGTCCGGAGTTCGTGGTCAGTACCGAACCAACCGATTGTCAGATCTACCGCGGCCAGCGTGGGCGTATGGAGATCCGTATCGATGTACAGGGTATCAGCTGCCACGGTTCTGCACCGGAGCGCGGCGATAACGCCATCTTCAAGATGGGGCCGATCCTGAACGAGTTACAAGAGCTGTCACAGAATCTGGGGTATGACGAGTTCCTCGGCAAGGGGACGCTGACCGTCTCCGAGATCTTCTTCACCTCACCGAGCCGTTGCGCCGTCGCCGACAGCTGCGCCGTCTCCATCGACCGTCGCCTGACCTGGGGCGAAACCTGGGAAGGTGCACTGGAGGAGATCCGTGCCCTGCCGGCGGTGAAAGCCGCTAACGCGACCGTTTCCATGTACAACTACGATCGCCCCTCCTACACCGGGCTGGTCTATCCGACCGAATGCTACTTCCCTACCTGGAAGGTCGAAGAAGATCACATCACGGTGAAGACATTGAGCCAAGCTTATCAAGGCTTGTTCCGTAAGCAGCCGGTGGTCGACAAGTGGACCTTCTCCACCAACGGCGTCTCCATCATGGGTCGTCATGGCATCCCGGTGATCGGTTTCGGTCCGGGTAAAGAGCCGGAGGCGCATGCGCCGAACGAGAAGACCTGGAAGGATCATCTGGTGACCTGTGCGGCGATGTATGCCGCCATCCCGCTGACCTACATGGAACAGCTGAAGAAGTAAGTTAATGCCCCCGCCCCGGTGCCCGTGGTGCCGGGGCTCCTCTGCGGAGTCACGACGATGAGAACGCTAATTAAGAATGGCACGGTGGTGAACCACGACGGCGAACGGTTGGCGGATGTGCTGATTGAGCATGGCATCATCAGTCGCGTCGACCCCGGCCTGAGCGAGGACGAGGCGGATGAGGTGATCGATGCGCAAGGCTGCTATGTGTTGCCCGGCGGCGTCGATGTCCATACCCACTTCAACATCGATGTTGGCTTGGCGCGGAGCTGTGATGATTTTTTTACCGGCACCCGCGCAGCGGCGTGTGGCGGTACAACAACCATTATCGACCATATGGGCTTCGGCCCGAAAGGCTGCTGCCTGCATCATCAGTTGGCGGCCTATCATGACTATGCCGCCGGCAAGGCGGTGATCGACTACAGTTTCCACGGGGTGATTCAGCATATCGACGAGGCGATCCTCGACGAGATGGCCTCGATGGTGCATGACGAGGGCATCAGCAGCTTTAAGCTCTATCTGACCTATGGTTTCAAGCTGGACGATGACGCGGTATTGCGTGCCTTGCGTCGTTTGCATCAGGTCGGGGCCTTGACCACGGTGCATCCGGAGAACGATGCCGCCATCGCCCAACGTCGCGCCCATTATCTGGCGCAAGGCGAGGTCGCACCGATCTTTCACGCTCGCAGCCGTCCCTTGGAGTGCGAGGCGGAGGCCATCGCCCGGATGATTAACCTGGCGCAGTTGGCCGGCAATGCACCGCTGTATATCGTCCACCTCTCTAATGGCTTAGGGCTGGAGTACCTGCGCCTGGCGCGTGCGCGCCATCAGCCGGTGTGGGTGGAGACCTGCCCGCAGTATCTGCTGTTGGATGAGCGTTGTTACCTGCGTGAGGATGGGCTGAAGTTTATCCTTAGCCCGCCGCTACGTAATCTGCGCGAGCAGGATGCCTTGTGGTGTGGTATCAGCGACGGCGCCATCGATGTGGTGGCCACCGATCACTGTACCTTCCCTTACAGCCAGCGACAGGCACTCTCCGGCGGTAACTTCAGTCGTTGTCCCAATGGGTTACCGGGCGTCGAGAACCGTATGTTGCTGTTGTTCTCCGCCGGGGTGATGACCGGACGTATCTCGTTGCCGCATTTCGTGGCGTTGACCAGCGCCACCCCGGCGCGCCTGTTCGGCCTCTGGCCGCAAAAGGGGCTGATCGCCCCAGGCGCCGATGCCGACGTGGTGATCATCGATCCGCGCCGCACCACCACTATTCATCACAGTGCATTGCATGATAACGCCGACTACAGTCCCTACGAGGACATGGTCTGCCGGGGGGAGATCCGTCATACCCTGGCACGCGGCGAACGGATTTTCAGTGAAGGGCAGTTTAGCGCCGAACCGGGGCGCGGGCGTTTTCTGAAGCGTAAGGCGTTTCAGGCACCGCTATAGGCAGTACGGCTGCGCCCGCATACCGCCGGGAAGCTTGCGCGACGGGATGCAGTCCGGTCCAACAACATACGAGTGAGGATATGATGAAGAAAAAAATCGTGCTCGCGCTGGGGGGAAACGCACTGGGCGAAGGGCTGGCCGAACAGATGAAGGCGGTGAAAACCACGGCACGGGCGATCGTCGATCTGATCGCCCAGGGCCATCAGGTGGTGGTCACCCACGGCAACGGCCCACAGGTTGGCATGATCAACCAGGCGTTCGAGGCGGCGGCGAAGACCGAAGCGCACACCCCGATGCTGCCGATGTCGGTCTGTGTCGCGTTGAGTCAAGGATATATCGGCTACGATCTGCAAAACGCGCTGCGTGAGGAGCTGCGGGATCGGGGGATGGATACGCCGGTCGCGACGCTGATCACTCAGGTTGAGGTGGATGGTAAGGATCCCGCCTTCCTCAATCCGTGCAAACCGATCGGATCGTTCTTCAGCCAGGAGGAGGCGGAGATCCTGACGCGCAACGGCTACAACATGAAGGAGGATGCCGGACGGGGTTATCGCCGTGTGGTCGCTTCGCCGAAACCGGTCGATATCATCGAGAAAGAGACGGTGAAAGCGATGATCAACGCCGGCCAGGTGGTGATCACCGTCGGTGGCGGTGGGATCCCGGTGATCCGCGAGGGGAATCATCTGCGTGGCGCCAGCGCGGTGATCGATAAGGATTGGGCCAGCGCCAAGCTGGCGGAGATGATCGATGCCGATATGCTGATCATCTTGACGGCGGTCGAGAAGGTGGCGATCAACTTTGGTAAGCCGAATCAGCAGTGGCTCGATCGCCTCAGCCTGGAGGATGCCCAGCGCTTTATCGATGAGGGGCATTTTGCCAAGGGTTCGATGTTGCCCAAGGTCGAGGCAGCGCTTTCCTTCGCGCGGACTCGAGCGGGCCGAGAGGCATTGATCACCGTGCTGGATAAGGCGAAAGAGGGGATCGAGGGTAAGACCGGTACCGTGGTGTGCCAGTGATCCTCACCGGGCCTTGGGTGTCGCGCCCGAGGCCATCACTTGAACAGCAATGACCGAGGGGGCGCTTAGCGCCCCCTCGGTGTTATCGGTTAGGCCGTGCCGTGTCGGCACGCTATGCGCGGGATTCCCGCGCGCTGATGGATCAGGATTGTGGGCTCAGTTTCATCATCGCCTCCAACACCGCGCCACCGATGGCGCGCGCCTTATCGGAGACGGTGGTGTGGTCGGCCTGGGCTCCACGCGGATCGACGTCGCCGATCTTAAAGCCGGCGCTGACCTCCAGTCCCTCACTCAGCAGACCGCGCACCATGCCCTGCAGCGGCGAAATCACCGGCGTGTTATCGATATGGGCAAGGGTATCGCCTTCGTTAACCAGATCGCCCAACTTGACGCAGCAGTGCATGATGCCGGCGTGCGGTGCCCGGATCACTCGACGGGTGGTGTGGCCGTTGATATTCCCGGGGATGCCGGTGTTAGCCTGGGCAAAGCCGCGGTAGATCACCCGTCCCAGGTGGTGGCCCCGGTTGGTTTCGATCACCGCATCGCAGTCTTGGCCGGCATCGAAGCCCGGGCCGAGGGCGATGGTGACGGGGGCCATGTCGCGTCGCGTCCCCAGATTCTGCTTGGCCAGGATCGCATCGACCAGGTAGTGGGGTTGTAGCGCTGCCAGGGTGAGGCACTGCGGATCGACCAGCACCGGGATGATGCCCTGTTCGATCAGGCTGAAGGCCTGCTCCGCACCCTCGGCGCGCCGCGCCGTCACCCCTTCGACCGTCGTCTCGCCATCGAATACCGCCTGAGCGAACGCGACGCTACGGCGGATCACCGTCGGTTTGGCCACCTCTAACATCAAGACGCGGAAGCCAGCATGATACAGGCGCAGCGCCACGCCGGTGGCGATGTCGCCAGCACCCCGGATGGCCACCAGTCGATTGCGCTGTAGACGAATGTTCTGCTTCATCTGGCCGCCGGCGGCGCGATTCTTGATCTGCAACACTTCGGCCAGAATGCTGACGGCGATCTCTTCCGGTGTTTCGGCGCCGATGTTATAGCCGATGGGGGCGTGCAGGCGTGCTAAGTGCTCCTCGTCGATGCCGCTCTGGCGCAGTTGTTGGCAGAAGGTCTGTACCTTGCGACGGCTACCTAACAGCCCTAGGTAATCGAGCGGCTTATCGATCAGGCAGTCGAGGGCCTCCTTGTCCTGGCTATTGGTGGCGATAATGACAAAGCTCTCCGCTTCGATCTGCATCGCCGCGATGAGATGGGTATAGCTGTCGGCATGGTGTAGGCGAGTACCCGCAGGAAAGAGCGCCGGATCCAGGCTCTCCTGATAAGTATCGCCGACATGAATATCGAAGCCTAGCGGCGCGGCGGCATGAGCGATGGCACGATTGACGTGCCCGGCGCCGATCAGTACCAGGCGGGGGCGCAGGCCGTGAACATCGATGTATACCGACATGGCGCCGCCACAGTCGGAGCCGACCGCATCTTGCCCGCTGCGTGCCATACGGCCATGAAAGACGCGTGGTTTACGCTCGGCCAGTGCTTGCATGGCCTGTTCGATGACCAGGCGTTCGACCATCCCGCCACCGATGGTGCCGATGATGCTGCCGTCTTTTAAAACCAACATTTGGGCCGAATGGCGCGGTGTAGAGCCCCGACTCTCGATGATCTGGGCCATGGCGAAGGGGCGGTTCTGTTCCTCAAGTTGCGCGGCTTGTGCAAAGATATTCATAAAGACCTCAATGTTTACTGCCTTGTTGTTATTCCCAGCGCTGCCGCGGGCATCCGCGGGGAGAGTTGTTGTCATGGCGCTGCAAGATACGCGTAATCGGGGGATGTTCACGGACGGCACCGAGCCAGATGGCATCCAGCGAACCGTCATGCAACAGGGCATACAGATCGGCGTCCGTCACATTATCAGATTGATAAAAGCGGTTGATCAGCCAGACCCGTCGCGCCCCATCGGGGACGCCCTTAAACATACCGTTTGGATGGCGAATGAAGCGGCTCATCGCCGCCATATCCAGGCGTTCTCCCTGCGCCAGGCCGCTGCAGGCGGCGAATAGCGGCCAACGGTGTACGTTCTGTGCGCCGACGGGATGCCCTAACGCCGCTCCCCCGCTCACCGCGATCACGCAATGGCTACGTTCAGGGATGCAAGGTTCGTGCCCCGCAGGCGCCTTCATCGCTAGGCGATGAGCCCCATCGGCCTCGACCAAGATCACATCGGCCAGCGGGCGTTGGGCCAGCGCATCAACCTGTTCCGGCGTGAAGCCGCGCACCTTGCCGTTGGCAGCATCCCAGGCGGAGAAGCAGGCGGTGATCGGGGCGTGGAGCGCATCAGCCGGTAAGGCCGCCGGCTGATGGCAGAAGAGGGTAGGGAGCGTGTCGGGGAGATACATGCGGGTCGTGGTGGTAACCACTACCCGTCGCTGCTGGGCGGCCCAGGCCTGCGCCAGCCAGTGTAAGGCGCTAGTTTTGCCCCCGGCGCCGATCAGGCTGATCAGCAGTGGCCGCGCGCGCGTTTCACGATCACAAAACAGCGTATTGAATTCGGGTATTATGCGGTTCACCGTCATAGGCTATGAATAATGTGATTAATCCAGTGGAAAAATAGAATGATGCCAGCAGAAGAATATATTAATCCCGAGGCGGTGAGTGCGATCATTCCTGCCGCCGGGCTCTCGTCACGGATGGGACAGTGGAAAATGATGCTGCCCTATCGCGATGGTACCATCCTGGATGCCAGTATTAATAACGCATTGGGATTTTGTCAGCAAATAATATTAGTGGTGGGCTTTCGCGCCGAGGTGTTATTACAACGTTATGGCGATCATCCTCGCATTAAACTGGTGGTAAATAAGGATTATGCCAGCGGTTTATTTTCCTCTATTCGTTGCGGAGCGGCGTCGGTACAGAGCGACTATTGCTTTATCTGCCATGGTGACATGCCTTGCCTGACATCGGCGCTATTCGCCCAGTTGTGGCGGCAGCGTGGGCCCTATGCCTTACTGCCGCGTTATCGTGGCGTTCCCGGTCATCCGGTGCTGCTGCCACGCACGTGGTTGCCGCAGGTTGGGCAGGCGTATCCTCAGCGTAGTATGCGTGAATATTTGCTGGCAAAAGATTATCGTTATCTCGATATAAATTCAGAAGAAATTATTTTTGATGTCGATACACCGCAGGCGTATCAATTGCTTTTGCAAAAATAAGCTGTTTAGTTTTTATATTTAAGCGATTGCGTTCACAGTTAAAATAATTATCGCAAAATTCGCATATCAAAGTGATACGGATTCTCTTTTTTTGATAATCTCATTCGCGCCGAATAAACGGCAGAGAAGTGAGCCTGTTTTAGTGATTGGTATTCTCATTTAGCCGATGTGAGCTGTTTCACAAATAGATAAAACAATTAGATATTACTCACGATTTTTATCATCCAAGGGAAAGTAATAAAGATTTGGCGTGATTGTTGCTGATATCTGGGTAGCCGCCGGTGTGCGCGGGACGTACCCCGGTAAATCAATATCAGCGTTATGTCGCAGCAAGGAGAGAGTCATGGGTGATATTATGCGTCCCGTTCCGTTCGAGGAGCTTCTGACGCGCATTTTTGATGAATACCATCAAAACCGCTCTATCTTTGGGATCCCCGAGCAGCAGTTTTACCGCAAAGAGAATCAGAACCTGATCAAGGTGTTCGGTGAAACCTGTGAGACCCCCATCGGCCCCGCCGCCGGCCCGCATACTCAGCTGGCGCAAAATATCATCGTGTCTTGGCTGACTGGCGGCCGCTTTATCGAACTGAAGACCGTGCAGATCCTCGACCGTCTGGAGCTGGATAAGCCCTGTATCGATGCCGAAGATGAGTGCTTCAACACCGAATGGTCTACCGAGTTTACTCTGCTGAAGGCGCACGACGAATATCTAAAAGCCTGGTTCGCGCTGCATCTGCTGGAGGAGATCTTCGATCCGCGTATCCAGGGTGAGGCCAAGTCCTTCATCTTTAATATGAGCGTGGGCTATAACCTCGACGGCATCAAACAACCGCCGATGCAGCAATTCATCCACGACATGATGGACTCCGCCAAGCATCCTAAGTTTGCCGAATATCGCCGCATCCTGGCGCGCTTGGTCAAGGATGAGGCATTCTTGGCCCGCCTGGGGCTTACAGAGCGGCGCGACCGCCTGGCCGCATTGGCGGAGGCGATCCCTGGCGATATGGCGCACGGTGTTACCCTCTCTACCATGCATGGTTGCCCGCCAGATGAGATCGAAGCCATCTGCCGTTACATGCTGGAAGAGAAACAGCTGAACACTTTCGTTAAGCTGAACCCGACCCTGCTGGGTTACGCGCGAGTGCGCGAGATCCTCGATACCTGTGGTTTCGACTATATCGGCCTGAAGGAGGAGTCCTTCGAGCACGATCTGAAGCTGGCGCAGGCGTTAGAGATGCTGCAGCGCCTGATGGCGTTGGGGCGTGAGAAACAGCTGAGTTTCGGCGTCAAGCTGACCAATACCCTGGGCACCATCAACAATAAGGGGGCGTTGCCCGGCGAAGAGATGTACATGTCCGGTCGCGCCCTGTTCCCGCTCTCCATCAACGTGGCGGCGGTGTTGTCACGCGCCTTCAACGGCGAGCTGCCGATCTCCTATTCCGGTGGCGCCAGCAAGTTCAATATCCGCGATATCTTCGAGACCGGTATCCGTCCGATCACCATGGCGACCGATCTGCTGAAGCCGGGTGGCTATCTGCGCCTGACCGAATGCATGCGCGAGCTGGATCGCTCCGAATATTGGGAGATGCCGAGGGTCGATGTCGCCCGACTGGAGGCGTTGGCCGCCCGCGCCGTCAGCATGGAGTACACCCAGAAACACTGGAAGTCCGAGGACCGCATCGATGCCGGTGGCCCTCTGCCGCTGACCGACTGCTATGTGGCGCCCTGTGTGACAGCCTGTGCCATCAAGCAAGACATCCCCGAATATATCCGCCTGATGGGCGAGGGGCGTTATGCCGATGCCCTGGAGGTGATCTACCAACGTAACGCCCTGCCGGCCATCACCGGTCATATCTGCGACCATCAGTGCCAGTACAACTGTACCCGCCTGGATTATGACAGTGCCTTGAATATCCGTGAATTGAAGAAGGTGGCGCTGGAGCGCGGCTGGCCGGAGTATCAACAGCGTTGGCACAAGCCGGCCGGATCCGGTGACAAGCACCCGGTGGCGGTGATCGGTGCCGGTCCTGCGGGTCTCTCTGCCGGTTACTTCCTGGCTCGGGCCGGTCATCCGGTGACCCTGTTTGAGCGTGAGGCCAACGCCGGTGGGGTGGTGAAAAACATCATTCCGCAGTTCCGCATCCCAGGCGAGTTGATCGCGCATGATATCGACTTCGTCGCCGCTCATGGGGTGAAGTTTGCGTTCGGCTGCGATCCGCATCTGACGGTCGAGCAGCTACAACAGCAGGGCTTCGCCTACGTGCTGGTGGGGGTCGGGACCGATAAGAACAGCGGCGTGCGCCTGGCGGGGGATAACCGTAACGTCTACCGCTCTCTGCCGTTCCTGCGCGATTACAACCGTGGCGAGTCCCTGAAGTTAGGCAAGCACGTCGCCGTGGTCGGCGCCGGTAACACGGCGATGGACTGTGCCCGTGCCGCCCTCCGGGTTCCCGGGGTCGAGGATGTCACGGTGTTGTATCGCCGTACCCTGAATGAGATGCCGGCCTATCGTGAGGAGTACCAAGAGGCGGTAGAGGACGGGGTGAAATTCATGTTCCTGACCAACCCGGAGCGTTTCGATCAGGACGGCACCCTGGTGGCGCGCGTCATGGCGCTTGGTGAGCCGGATGAGCAGGGACGTCGCCGCCCGGTGGCGACCGAGCAGACCGTCACCCTGCAGATGGATGCCCTGATCACCGCCATCGGCGAACAGGCCGACTGTGAGCACTTGGCCGCCATCGGCGTGCCGTTGGACGACAGTGGCTGGCCGGCGGTACGCGATGCCAGCGGCGAGACCACGCGCGACAACGTATTCCTGATCGGTGACGTGCAGAGCGGCCCCTCTTCCATCGTGGCCGCCATCGGTACCGCCCGTCGGGCGACGGACGCCATCCTGGCCCGTGAGAACATTGCCAACAGCTACGGCGATAAGTACTGGAACAACGTCGATCCGGCGCGCATCTACCAGCGCAAGGGGGCGATCGCCGTCACCCTGGTAGACAAAGAGGAGCGTGATGCCTTCGTGGCACAGGAGGCGCAGCGTTGCCTGGAGTGTAACTATGTCTGCAGCAAGTGTGTGGATGTCTGTCCGAACCGCGCCAACGTCTCCATCGCGGTACCGGGATTCCAGAACCGTTTCCAGACGCTGCATCTGGACGCCTATTGCAACGAGTGCGGTAACTGTGCCCAGTTCTGTCCGTGGCAGGGTAAGCCGTACAAAGATAAGGTCACTATCTTCAGCCTGGCGCAGGACTTTACCAACAGCACCAACCCCGGCTTCCTGGTGGAGGGTTCCCAGGTGAGCGTGCGTCAGGATGGCCAAGAGTGGCAGCTACGCATCGATGAGTCCGGTGAGTTCGCCGAGGTGCCGCCGGTATTGAGCGACATGTGCCGCATCATCAGCCATGTTCACAACCACCACCATTATCTGCTTGGCCGCGTGGAGGAATAATCATGCTGATTCTGAAGAATGTCACCGCCGTGCAGTTCGAGCCGGCGCAGGTGCGGGAAGGCGTCGATATCGCCATCGACGGCGCGGAGATCCGCGCCATCGGCGACAACCTGCATGCCCAATTCCCGGATGCGCAGGTGAAAGAGATGCACGGGCGCCTGGTCATGCCAGGCATCGTCTGCGCGCACAACCATTTTTACTCCGGTCTGTCGCGCGGCATCATGGCGAACATCGCCCCCTGCCCGGACTTCATCTCCACCCTGAAAAATCTGTGGTGGCGCCTGGATCGGGCATTGGATGAGGAGTCGCTCTACTACAGCGGCCTGATCTGCTCGCTGGAGGCCATCAAGAGCGGTTGTACCGCGGTGATTGACCATCACGCCTCGCCCAACTATATCGCGGGCTCCCTGGCGACGCTGCGTAAAGGTTTCCTGAAGGCCGGTCTGCGTGGCATGACCTGCTTTGAAACCACCGATCGTAACGGTGGCACCCGTGAGTTGCAGCAAGGCGTCGAGGAGAATATCCGTTTCGCCCAGTTGATCGACGAGGCCAAGGCGAAGGGGAGTGAGCCCTATCTGGTCGAGGCACATATCGGGGCTCACGCACCGTTTACCGTCTCCAACGCCGGGTTAGAGATGTTGGCTGAGGCTCTGCGCGCCACGGGCCGCGGGCTGCATATCCACGCGGCGGAGGATCGCTACGATGTCTCCCACAGCCATGACAAGTATGGTCAGGATCTGGTCGTGCGCCTGGCCGAGTATGGCTTGATCAACGATAAGACCCTGTTAGCCCATGGGCTGTATCTCTCCGATGAGGATATTCGCATCCTCAACGAGCAGGATGCCTTCCTGGTGCATAACGCCCGTTCCAACATGAACAACCATGTCGGTTACAACCAGCGCCTGGCACAGTTCCGTAACCTGGCGTTGGGTACCGACGGTATCGGCGCAGATATGTTCGAAGAGCTGAAGTTCGCCTTCTTCAAGCATCGCGATGCCGGTGGTCCGCTGTGGCCAGATAGCTTTACCCGTTTCCTTTACAACGGCAACCAGCTGCTTAACCGTAACTTTGGCGCGCGTTTCGGGCGTCTTGAGGCGGGATATAAGGCGGATCTCACCATCTGTGATTACCCGTCTCCGACCCCGTTGGCGGCACAGAATATCGGTGGGCATCTGGCCTTCGGTCTGGGCTCCTCCAGCGTACATAGCGTGATGGTCGAAGGGGTAATGGTGTACGAGGATCGCGCCTTCCCGTTCGATATCGAGCCGATTTACGCCGAGGCCCGCAAGGTCGCCGCCCGCATGTGGCAGCGTATGGATGCACTGAACTGAGACCATAAAGCGCCTCGACCTGTGGTCGAGGCGCTTTTGCACAAAGAGGGTGGAACATGATTGAGCAATTTTTCCGGCCGGACTCCATAGAGCAGGCGTTGGAGCTTAAGCGCCGCTTTCAGGACGAGGCCGTCTACTTCGCCGGAGGAAGTAAATTAAACGCCACGCCGACGCGTACCGAGAAGCGTGTCGCCATCGCCCTGAAAGGACTGGGTCTGGATCAGGTGACCTGGCATGGCGGGGCGTTGCACCTTGGCGCGATGAGTACGCTGCAACAGTTGCGCGATACGGCGCTGCTGCCGCAGGCGTTGCAGGAGGCGCTCGGTTTCGTCTACTCGCGTCATCTACGTAACCAGTCGACGCTGGGCGGCGAGCTGGCGGCTCAACAGGCGGAATCGGTGCTGGCACCGGTGCTGTTGGCGCTGGATGCCCGTGTGCAGAGCGCCGACGGCGCGGAGATCGCGTTGGAGGATTACCTGGCCGCCCCGGACGATCGTCTGCTGACGGCGGTGATCATCGCCGATCCCTTCCGTTGCTGCGCCACACGTAAAGTCAGCCGTTCGGCGGCGGGCTGGTCGGTGGTGACGGCGGCCGTCGCCCTGCCGGATGAGGGGGGCATGCGCATCGCCCTGGATGGCGTCGGCGAGCGCCCGTCGCGTCTGCGCGATGTGGAGGGGCAGGGCCTGGAGGGCGAGCAATTGGAGCAGGCGGTCAGCGCTGCGATCGCACCGCGCGCCGATTTGAGCGGCAGCGAGGCATACAAACGCTATATCGCGGGCGTCGTAGTGGCTGAACTGTTGGCCGACTGCCAGCAGATGAGGGAGGAAGCAAAATGACAATTCGCTTTACGCTGAACGGTACGCCACGCACGCTGGCATGCCAGCCGGGCGAGAATGTGCAGCATCTGTTGTTTGGACTCGGCATGCACTCCGTCCGTAATAGCGACGACGGTTTCGGCTTTGCCGGCTCCGATGCCATTATCTTCGACGGGGTGGTGATCAACGCCTCCCTGCTGATCGCCGCCCAGTTAGAGGGCGCGGTGGTGCGTACCGCCGAATCACTCGGTGCGTGGAATCAATTGAGTCCGGTCCAGCAGGCGATGGTCGATGTCGGCGTGGTGCAGTCCGGCTATAACGATCCGGCGGCGGCGCTGATCCTGACCGATCTGTTAGAGCGTATTCCGGCGCCGAGTCGCCAGGATATCGACGATGCGCTCTCCGGGCTGTTCAGCCGTGATGCGGGCTACCAGCAGTTCTACCAGGTAGTGGAACTGGCCGCGGCGCGGATGCGCGATCCGCAGTACCAGATGGAGGTCGCTCCAGAGTTTCGTGACGATCTGACAGTCGTCGGTAAGAACTGCCCGAAGGTGGATGCGGCTAAGATGGTGCAGGCCAAGCCCTGCTACGTTGAGGATCGTATCGCGGCGGACGCCTGCATCATCAAGATGCTGCGCTGCCCGCATCCTCATGCGTTGATCACGCATCTGGATGTCAGCCGTGCCGAGGCGTTGCCAGGGGTGGTGCATGTTATCACCCATCTGAACTGCCCGGATGTCTATTACACGCCTGGCGGCCAGAGTGCGCCGGAGCCGTCGCCGCTCGATCGCCGCATGTTCGGCAAGAAGATGCGCCATGTCGGTGATCGTGTCGCCGCCGTGGTGGCGGAAAGCGAGGCGATCGCCCTGGAGGCGTTGAAGCTGATCGAGGTGGAATACCAGATCCTGCGTCCGGTGATGTCCATCGACGAGGCGATGGCCGACGATGCGCCGTTGATCCACGACGAACCCATCGTGTATGTGAACGGGGCGCCTAGCGATCTGGAGGTGCAGAATCGGGGCTCGGCACAGCGCGGCGAACACATGATCATCAACTTCCCGATCGGGGCACGCCCGCACGACAATATTGCCGCCAGCGTTCACGGCCGTATTGGGGATGTTGAACAAGGCTTCGCTCAGGCGGATGTCGTCATTGAACGCACCTACGAGTCAACCCAGGCTCAGCAGTGCCCGACCGAGCCGCACGTCTGTTACACCTATATGGATGGCGATCGTCTGGTGGTGCATGCCTCTACCCAGGTGCCGTGGCACGTACGCCGCCAGGTGGCGCGTATCGTGGGGATGAAACAGAATAAGGTTCACATTATCAAGGAGCGTGTCGGCGGCGGCTTTGGCTCCAAGCAGGATATCCTGTTGGAAGAGGTGTGTGCCTGGGCGACCTGCGTCACCGGGCGTCCGGTCTACTTCCGCTATACCCGTGAAGAGGAGTTTATCGCCAACACCTCGCGTCATGTCGCCAAGGTGAAGGTGAAGATCGGTGCCACCAAAGAGGGGCGTCTGACCGCCATCGACATGGACTTCCGCGCCAATACCGGTCCGTATGGTAACCACTCCTTGACGGTGCCGAGTAACGGCCCGGCGCTGTCGTTGCCGCTCTATCCCTGCGATAACGTCAATTTCCAGGTCACCACCTATTACAGCAATATCTGTCCGACCGGGGCCTATCAGGGCTACGGGGCGCCGAAGGGGAACTTCGCCCTGACCATGGCGCTGGCCGAACTGGCCGACCAACTGGGCATCGACCTGCTGGATATCATCGAGCTGAACCGGGTGCATGAGGGACAGGAGTTGAAGATCCTCGGCGCGATCGGCGAAGGCAAGATGCCGACCTCGGTTCCCTCCGCCGCCAGTTGTGCGTTGGAGCCGATCCTGCGTAAAGGGCGTGAGCTGATCGATTGGGATTCCCCGAAACCGGCCGACGGTGATTGGCGTGTCGGACGTGGCGTGGCGATCATCATGCAGAAGTCCGGTATTCCCGATATCGACCAGGCCAACTGCATGATCAAGTTGGAGTCGGACGGGACCTTTATCGTCCATTCCGGCGGTGCCGACATCGGGACCGGGTTGGATACGGTGGTCAACAAGTTGGCGGCCGAGGTGCTGATGTGCCCGATGTCCGAGGTGCATGTCATCTCCGGCGATACCGACCACGCGCTGTTCGACAAGGGGGCTTACGCCTCATCCGGGACCTGCTTCTCCGGTAACGCCGCCAAGAAAGCGGCAGAGAATCTGCGCGAGAAGATCCTGTTCCACGGCGCGCAGATGCTGGGTGAGCCGCAAGAGGATGTCGTGTTGGTCGCACCGGGGATCGTGCGCGGTAAGCGTGGTGAAGTCAGCTATGCCGACATCGCGCATAAGGCCGAGACCGGTACCGGTTTCGGGACCTTGGTGGCGACAGCCAGCTACATTACGGCGGACTTCGCCTTCCCTTATGGCGCTAACTTCGCTGAAGTGGCGGTCAACGTGCGTACCGGTGAGATCCGGCTGGACAAGTTCTATGCCCTGCTCGACTGCGGTACCCCGGTGAACCCCGAGCTGGCGTTGGGGCAGATCTACGGCGCCACCATGCGCGCCATCGGCCACAGCATGAGCGAGGCGATCCGTTACGACAGTGAAGGGCGGCCGATCACCCGCGATCTGCGCACCTACGGCGCCCCGATGATCGGCGATATTCCGCGTGACTTCCGCGCCTTCCTGGTACCGAGCGACGATCATGTCGGCCCGTACGGCGCCAAGTCGATCTCGGAGATCGGGGTTAACGGGGCGGCACCGGCCATCGCCACGGCGATTCACGATGCCTGCGGTGTTTGGCTGCGTGAATGGCATTTCACTCCGGAGAAGATACTGAACGCGTTAGGAAAACTGTAAGACCGCATAGGGCCACCCCGCGGGGGGCGGCCCTATGCCAACGATTCAATTAGCCGTTGGATAATAAATATCCGCCCTACACAGCGACAGACGGATGAATGAGGACGTGAGGTTCAGGGACGCCCTTTGCCGTTAGCGAGGAAAACGCGTAGGTGGATATTTATTAATTGAATCAGATGATCAAATTTACCTGAGGAGTAAAGGGATGTCTGATATACCGCGTGCTGGATCCGATCTTATTTATCAACTCGAGGACAAACCGCCCTTTCACCAATTAATGGTGGGCGCGGTGACTCATCTATTAGCTATTTTCGTCCCCATGGTGGCACCGGCATTGATCGTCGGCACCGCCTTGGGCCTATCGACTGAAATCACCGCCTACCTGGTTTCGATGGCGATGATCGCCTCCGGCGTCGGCACCTGGCTACAGGTCAACCGCTATGGCTGCGTCGGTTCAGGTTTGTTGTCGATCCAGTCGGTCAACTTCTCCTTCGTCACCGTGATGATCGCCCTCGGCGGTGCGATGAAACACGATGGACTCCATGAAGAACTGATCGTCTCGACGCTGCTCGGCGTCTCCTTCGTCGGTGCCTTCCTGGTGGTGGGTGCCTCGTTTATCCTGCCCTACCTACGCCGGGTGATCACCCCGACGGTAAGCGGGGTGGTGGTGCTGATGATCGGCCTGAGCCTGATCAAGGTTGGCATCATCGACTTCGGCGGCGGCTTCGCAGCCAAGAGCAGCGGCACGTTTGGCAACTATGAAAACATCGGCGTCGGTCTGCTGGTACTGCTGGTGGTGATCGGCTTTAACTGTGCGCGCCACCCCTTGCTGCGGATGGGCGGCATCGCCATCGGGCTGATCGTCGGCTATATCGTGGCGCTGTGCCTGGGCATGGTCGATTTCAGCGCCCTGCGCGACCTGCCGCTGGTGACCGTGCCGGTTCCTTTCAAGTATGGCTTTACCTTCGACATGCACGCCTTCCTGGTGGCCGGCACCATCTATCTGCTGAGTGTGCTGGAGGCCGTAGGGGATATCACCGCGACCGCCATGGTCTCCAATCGTCCCATCGAGGGGCCGGAGTACCAGTCGCGCCTGAGCGGTGGTGTGCTGGCCGATGGGCTGGTATCGGTCATCGCCTCCGCCCTCGGTTCGCTGCCGCTGACCACCTTTGCGCAGAATAACGGGGTGATCCAGATGACGGGCGTGGCCTCGCGTTATGTCGGTCGGGCTATCGCCGTGATGCTGGTGATTCTGGGGCTGTTCCCGGTGATCGGCCGTTTCTTTACCACCATTCCCGCTCCGGTATTGGGGGGCGCGATGACGCTGATGTTCTCGATGATCGCCATCGCCGGGATCCGCATCATCATCTCCAACGGTCTACGCCGGCGCGAGACGATCATCGTCGCCACCTCCCTCGGGCTCGGGTTAGGCGTCTCCTATGATCCGGCGGTATTCCGGGTGTTGCCGGACTCCCTGTATGTGTTGGTGGAAAACCCCATTTGTGCCGGTGGCCTGACTGCCATCATCCTGAACCTGCTGATCCCGATGCGTAACAAGGCCGAGGTTCGCGAAGAGAAGGATACGGCGGTCGAGTCGTTACGCGGCGAAGAAGAGATGGATTGAGTCAACGAGTTGGCTGACGAGGAGTTAAACATGGTTTGTGAACACACGCTCAAGGCAGTACGCGGCAGCATCCTGGATGTCACCCGCACGGTAAGCGATCCGCAAGAGGTCGAATCCGCACTGCGTTTTATCGAAGATGGCCTGCTGCTGATCTGTAACGGTAAGGTTGATTGGTGCGGTACTTGGGAAGAGGGGAAGGCGCGTATTCCCGCGTCGATCCGTGTGCGCGATTATCGCGGTAAGCTGATCGTGCCCGGTTTCGTCGACACCCATATTCACTACCCACAGAGCGAGATGATCGGCGCCTATGGCGAGCAGCTGTTGGAGTGGTTGAATAAACATACCTTCCCGACCGAGCGGCGTTACAACGATCTCGATTATGCGCGCGAGATGTCTAACTTCTTCCTCAAGCAGTTGTTGCGTAACGGTACCACCACCGCTCTGGTGTTCGGCACCGTGCACCCCGAGTCGGTGGACGCACTGTTCGAGGCGGCCAGCCATATCAATATGCGCATGATCGCCGGCAAGGTGATGATGGACCGCAACGCGCCCGATTATCTGTTGGACGATGCCCAGAGCAGCTATGACCAGAGCAAGGCGCTGATCGAGCGTTGGCACAAGAATGGCCGCCTGCTGTACGCGATCACGCCGCGTTTCGCCCCGACCTCCAGCCCCGAGCAGTTGGCGATGGCCCAGCGCTTGCGTGAAGAGTACCCCGATACCTATTTGCACACCCATCTCTGCGAGAACCGTGAGGAGATCGCCTGGGTGAAGTCGCTCTACCCGCAGCATGATGGCTACCTGGATGTGTATCACCAGTATGGTTTGACCGGGAAGAACTGCGTGTTCGCTCACTGTATCCACCTGGAAGAGAAGGAGTGGGATTGCCTGAGCGATACCGGTTCGTCGATCGCCTTCTGTCCAACCTCCAACCTGTACCTCGGCAGCGGGCTGTTCAACTTACAAAAAGCCTGGCGTAAGCGGGTGAAAGTCGGGATGGGGACCGACATCGGCGCCGGCACCACCTTCAACATGTTGCAAACCCTGAATGAGGCCTACAAGGTGATGCAGCTCCAGGGTTGCCGCCTCTCCGCCTATGAGGCGTTCTACCTGGCGACGCTGGGTGGTGCGGCCTCGTTGGGACTGGATGATCGCATCGGTAACTTCCAGGAAGGGAAAGAGGCGGACTTTGTGGTGCTGGAGCCGACGGCAACGCCGTTGCAGCAACTGCGCTACGACAACTCTGTCTCCTTGGTGGATAAGCTGTTCGTCACCATGACACTGGGCGACGATCGCACCATATATCGTACTTATGTGGATGGTCGTTTAGTGTACGAACGCACCTAAAATGGCCCATTTTTGGGTTGAAATGACGAGCTATTAGGCCAGATAATCGTTTGCCTTTTACTTCCGTCCCATTTTTACCCGAATTTGGTCGCAGGATGTAGTGGCAGGGAGTAACGGCTGCCGGTAGGGCAGCCGACATGGGGCGGAGGGCAGATAAGAATCATAGGCCGCTCTGCATCAACAGACGTAATCGATTACGTTACAGATTAGTTTTCTAAATCACTCAGAGGACATCATCATGTCTAGCGATTCTTCTCAGGTATCGACGGCAGGGAAGTCACAGGGATCACTCGATGGCTTTTTTAAGATCTCTGCGCGTGGTAGCAGCGTACGTCAGGAGGTGCTCGCCGGTTTAACGACGTTTTTGGCGATGGTCTATTCGGTGATCGTGGTACCGGGCATGCTGGGCAAGGCCGGATTCCCGCCGAGTGCTGTCTTTGTGGCGACCTGTTTGGTGGCCGGCTTTGGTTCGCTGGTGATGGGGTTGTGGGCTAACCTGCCGATGGCCATCGGCTGCGCCATCTCCCTCACCGCCTTTACCGCCTTCAGCCTGGTGCTGGGGCAGCAGATCAGCGTGCCGGTGGCGTTAGGCGCCGTATTCCTGATGGGTATTCTGTTTACCGCCATCTCGGTGACCGGGATTCGAACCTGGATCCTGCGTAACTTGCCGATGGGGATCGCCCATGGCACCGGCATCGGTATCGGCCTGTTCCTGTTGCTGATTGCCGCCAACGGTGTCGGCCTGGTGGTGAAGAACCCATTAGAGGGGCTGCCGGTGGCGCTGGGGGCCTTCACCTCATTCCCGGTGATGATGTCGCTGCTGGGGCTGGCGGTGATCTTCGGATTGGAAAAACTGAAGGTGCCGGGCGGGATCCTGCTGGTGATCATCGGTATCTCTATTATCGGCCTGATCTTCGACCCGACCGTACAGTATCACGGCCTGGTGGCGATGCCGAGTCTGGCGGGGGCCGATGGCCAGTCACTGATCTTTAGCCTGGATATCATGGGCGCCTTGCAGCCGGTGGTCTTGCCGAGCGTACTGGCGCTGGTGATGACCGCGGTGTTCGATGCGACCGGCACCATTCGCGCGGTGGCCGGTCAAGCCAACCTGCTGGATAAAGAGGGGCAGATCATTAACGGTGGCAAGGCGCTGACCGCCGACTCCGTCAGCTCGATCTTCTCCGGCCTGGTCGGTGCCGCTCCGGCGGCGGTGTACATCGAATCGGCTGCCGGTACCGCTGCCGGTGGGAAGACCGGTTTGACCGCCGTGGTGGTCGGGGTGCTGTTCCTGCTGATCCTGTTCCTCTCTCCGCTCTCCTATCTGGTACCGGGCTACGCGACGGCACCGGCGCTGATGTATGTCGGCCTGCTGATGCTGAGCAACGTCGCCAAGCTGGACTTCAACGACTTCGTCGATGCTATGTCCGGCCTGGTCTGCGCGGTGTTTATCGTGTTGACCTGTAACATCGTTACCGGGATTATGCTGGGCTTCAGCACCCTGGTGATCGGCCGCGTATGCTCGAAAGAGTGGAACCGCCTGAACATCGGTACCGTGGTGATCGCGGTGGTGTTGGTCGGCTTCTACGCCGGGGGATGGGCTATCTAACCGCCTGGTCTCTCCATGTTGGAAAAGCGCCTACGGGCGCTTTTCTGCTGTCTGAGAGGGCGAAACTTCAACACCAGTGCTACCAGTCACGATTTTCCGACCCCGCCTAACCGTTTACGCTAGATTTCCCTTCGGTGAAAAATTCATAAGATGATATTTTGTAACGTGTTGCATTAATTACCTAGGCTGTGAGTCGGAACTAGCATGGAAATATTCTTCACAATCCTGATCCTGATTTTGGTGGTGTCACTCTCCGGTGTGCTGACGCGTATGCTGCCGTTTCAAGTCCCGTTGCCGTTGATGCAGATTGTCATCGGGGCACTGTTGGCCTGGCCGCATTTTGGGTTGCATGTCGATTTCGACCCAGAGCTGTTCCTGGTGCTGTTCATTCCCCCCTTGCTGTTCGCCGACGGCTGGAAGACGCCGACGCGTGAGTTTCTCCACCATGGGCGTGAGATCTTCGGCTTGGCATTAGTATTGGTGTTGATCACCGTGATCGGCGTCGGCTATTTCCTGCATCTGCTGCTACCGGAGGTACCGTTGGTGGCGGCCTTCGCATTAGCCGCCGTCCTGTCGCCGACCGACGCCGTGGCGCTCGGTGGGATCGTCGGTCAGGGGCGAATTCCGAAGAGCATCATGGGGGTGTTAGAAGGGGAGGCGCTGATGAACGACGCCTCCGGCCTGGTCGCCTTGAAGTTTGCCATCGCCGTGGCGATGGGCACCATGGTGTTCACCATCTCGGGTGCCACGCTGGAGTTTATCAAGGTGGCGTTGGGCGGTCTGCTGACCGGCGCGGCGGTCACCTGGCTGTACAGCAAGTCGTTACGGGTGATGAGCCGTTGGGCGGGGGATGACCCGGCCACCCAGATCGTCTTTCTGATGCTGCTGCCCTTCGCCAGTTACCTGATCGCCGAACATATTGGCGTCTCCGGCATCCTGGCCGCCGTCGCGGCCGGGATGACCATCAGTCAGTCGGGAGTGATCCGCAACGCGCCGCTGACCATGCGCCTACGCGCCAATAGCGTATGGGCGATGTTGGAATTCGTGTTTAACGGCATGGTATTCATCATGTTGGGGCTGCAATTACCGGGGATCCTAGAGAACTCCATCATCCAGGCCGATCGCGACCCCAATATCGAAACCTGGTATCTGTTCGCCGATGTGGTGTTGGTGTATGCGTTGCTATTGGTGCTGCGCTTCCTCTGGCTATGGGGCATGAAGCGTATCAGCCTCCACTTTTTTCAACGTAATCCGTTGCAGTTTGCCTCTTATAGCATGCGCGATCTGTGGATCGCCTCCTTCGCCGGGGTACGCGGGGCGATTACGCTGGCGGGTGTCCTCTCTATTCCGCTATTCCTGAGCGATGGCTCGCCGTTCCCTGGGCGTTATCAGTTGGTGTTCCTCGCCGCCGGGGTGATCCTGTTCTCCTTGCTGATCGGCGTGGTGGCGTTGCCGCTGCTGTTGCGCGGCGTCGAGGTCAGTGATGGCGCCACCTATCGCGACGAGGAGCTGATGGCGAAGTCGATCAGCGCCGAGGTGGCCATCGAGAGCCTGAAGAAGATGCAGGAGCGCTTGGAGGCAGACACCGAAGAGAACATCGATCCGCAGCTGCTTACCGAGGTCAGCTCCCGGGTGATCGGTAGCCTGCGGCGGCGGGTGATGACCAAGGAGAATGTCGACGAGATCCGCGAGGTAGAGAACCTGGAGCGCCGTTTCCGCTTAACGGCGTTGCGTGCCGAGCGGGGCGAGCTGTATCACCTGCGCGCCACACAGAAGATCAGCAACGAGACGCTGCAGAAGATGTTGCACGATCTGGATCTGCTGGAGGCGTTACTGATCGATAAGGGATAAGTGGAGGCCGCGTCGCTGGCTCGGGCCCCGCTCGTCTTAGACGGCCGGGGCTTTTTTCTTGCGACTCTGTGTGGTATCAGGGGTGCGGGGTCTCCGGTGTCTCATCGCTGGCGCAGTGCGTCAGCCGTTCGGGGTGCATCGTCCCTGCCGGCCAGAATTCACGGCAGCGGGCGATCCAGGCTTGGGCGCTGTGTGACAGATAGCGTCCGTGACACCAAATGAGCCCCAGGCGCCACATCAACGCGGGCTCCAGCGGCAGCCATAGCAGGCTGTGCGGATCGAGGCGCTGACAGATCGGCTGCGGTAGGATGGCGATCCCGACGCCGGCCTGCACCATGGCGGCCAAGAAGTCCCACTGCCCGCTACGTACCGCGATCTGCGGTTGTACCCCGGCGGCGGTGAAGGCCTGCATCAACTGTTGATAGAGCGCGAAGTCCTCGTTGTACAGCAGAATATTTTGCTGGGTGAGGTCGCTCATGCTCAGAGCCGTGCGGTTGAGCCAGGGGGCCTGGCGTGGCAGTAAGACATACAGCGGATGACTGAACAGGGGGAGTGAGGCGATCGCCGGATCGGGCTGGGTCGACAAGGCGGTCAGCGCCAGATCCAACTCACCGGAGAGTACCGCTTGCTCAACCGCCAGGCCGCCAAACTCGGCGATATGCAGCTCGATACCGGGGTAGCGCTGGCGAAATTCGCCGATCAGTCCAGCCATCTGGGTACCTACCATCGGCGGGATACCCAGTTTTAGGCTGCCCTTCGTCAGGGTGCCGAGATCGTCCAGCTCGGTTTTCAGTTGGGCGAATTGGTCGAGGATGGCTAACGCTCGCTGGTAGACGACGTTGCCACTATCGCTCAGCCGCAGTCCACGCCCCTCGCGGATCAGCAGGGTGCAGCCCAACTCCTCCTCCAGGTTGCGTAACATCTTACTGATGGTCGGCTGGGTGACGAACAGCTTCTCCGCCGCGCGGGTGAAGCTCTGTTGACGCACCACCTCAACAAAATAACGTAACGTTCTTACGTCCATGCAGGACTCCGCTATACAGGGATAGGTATGCCATTTATCAATGGCGCCAATAATTTTAATTCATTTTATGCCTATGATCCTCTCTGCCTATACTGTGCGCCTTATCACATAAATTCCCCTTCTGAGGTTAGTATGTCGCTGGCGTTACGCCATAGAGTGGTGCCGCTGTGCGCCCGTATGCGGGTCCCCGCACAGGTGGCGCTGTATGCGCTGTTGTTTGTCTTCTCCCAATGGCTGGTCAGCCGCTTCTCCCTGCCGTTACCGGCTAACATCGTCGGTATGGTGTTGATGCTGATACTGATCGCGTTGCGTATTGTGCCGCTGGCGTGGGTGAAGGCGGGCTCCCGCTGGTTGCTGGCGGAGATGCTGTTGTTCTTCGTCCCGGCGGTGGTGGCGGTGGTGAACTATGCCGCGTTGCTGATGGTCGAGGGCTGGCGCATCGTGGCGGTGATCGCCCTGAGTACCGTGTTGACACTTGGCCTGACGGCGCTGGTGGTGGATCGGGTGTACCGTTTAGAGTTGCGCCTCCAGCGGCGACGCCGCGCCGTGGTGGAGCCGTCATGAATAGCCTCGCGCTCAGTCTGCTGTGTCTGGCGGTGACGCTGGTGCTCTACTTCGCCAATAAGCGCCTCTACCGACGCATCCATCGCATCTGGCTGATGCCGTTGGTCTTGACGCCGCTGCTGCTGGTACTGTTGCTGTTACTGGGGCATATCTCTTACCGTGACTATATGGGCGAGAGTCACTGGTTACTCTGGCTATTGGGGCCGGCCACCATCGCCTTTGCCGTACCGGTGTATGAGAACCTGGCGATCATACGTCGCCACTGGTTATCGTTGACGATCGGGGTGCTGACGTCGACGCTGGTGGCGGTGCTCAGTTCGGTCTGGTTGGCTCGCCTGCTGACCCTGCCGGAGAGCATCCAACGTAGCCTGGCGGTACGGTCGATCACCACCCCCTTTGCCATCGAGGCGGCCAAGCGCCTGGGTGGTCAGCCAGATCTGGTGGCCCTGTTCGTGGTGATCACCGGGGTGTTTGGCATGGCGGTAGGCGACATGTTGTTATTGCGTCTGGCGGTGCGGAGTGGCATGGCTAAGGGGGCGGGACTGGGCGCCTCATCCCACGGCGCAGGCACGGCCAAGGCCTATGAGTTAGGACAGACCGAGGGCGTGGTCGCCAGCCTGGTCATGATGCTGGCGGGGGTGGTGACCGTGTTGCTTTCTCCGTTGATCGGTCGTCTGTTGTGGTAACACCAGTCAGGCCCCGTCGTTAGGACGGGGCGTCCTCGTCAGGGAAACATCTGCGCCAGATAGTGTGTTAAGCGATCGCGTGAGGTGAAGCCGTGCGGGATGCCGACATAGGTCGGTGATGCGGCATCGGGCAGTAGCGGAAAGCGCACATAGGCCGGACTGCTGCGTTGCGCGTCGGAGGGCTGGGCGAAGCGCAGGCTACGCTGAGCCAGATCGGGGTGGATCAGCAGCGCGGTACGCCCGAGTCGGACCTCCCGATTGACATAGACATAGTGCTCCCCCTTGTGAAAACCATAGGCTTGATCGCAGACGGCATCGCGAATAAATCCGGCGCGCAGCAGGACTTGCGCGACCTCGTCGGGACGTAAATACATCACCATTCTCCCTATTTATTTTTGCCCTATGACCTTAACGGATCGCGTGCGTGCCACAAGCGGACTTTTCCGGAATGGCTGAGATCGTCGGCGAACGCCACTCAATGACTGGCTTTTACGCTGATCGTAGCGATGTTATCGCGTGAGCAGGCCATGGCTGTCCGCGTGTCGGTCAACCGTAAGTGGCGGCAAGGTGGGGAGCAGGGCGCCCGTTCGAGCACGCGCCCTGCTAATATCTTAAGAGAAGATGGTGAACGGTGAGCAGACAAACTGCTGATTACCTATCGTCATGTTGTAGCGGTCGGTACCCGGCAGGCCACTCTGCATCTTGATGCCGAAGCGGATGGTGATATGGGCCGGATCCGGGGTAAAGGTGCCGCTGGCCTGATCATAACGCGACAGGGTATAGACCACGTCATCGGACATATCGGCGGTACGCTTGGCAACGTAGGTTTGCGTCAGGTTATTCGATGGATCGGTGATCTTCAGTGCCATCATATTGTCACTATTGATCGCCGTGGAGAGTACCTTTAACCCGCCACAGTTGGTTTGCCCGACAACCGGATAGGGGCCGATCATGTCGGCCGCCTGGGCGATGCCAGAGAGGGAGGCCACCGTCAGTAAAGCTATAAACGTTTTTTTCATCATCGTGTCTGCCTGATGTAATCAAGGACGTCAGTGTCGTCAAAATGCAGCCGAGGCCAAGCCTCTTTGCAGCCAAAAAAATGCCGCCAACGTCATCCGTGGCGCAGTAAGAAGCACCGCCTAGTGTAGGGAAACGCGCTGTGGCGTCTAGCGGGGCAATGCAAAAATTTATGACAGCATGCGTTCGCCAGGGTTCCCTGGCCGCGCGCCGCTATGGCGCAATGTCAATCAGGGTCAGGCGGGGAAATATTTATTTGCTAAAAAAAGGCAGGGTAGCGCGAGTGGCGGCGTAGCATTGCCAATAGAACATGGGTATGAGTAGGCGAAACGGAGTCCTAGGCGATGAGTGACAGAATGAATATTCGGCGTCTGACTTTCGATGTCGATAAGGCGATCTCTCAACCGACGATCATTGAGATCGCGCAGGCGATCCACGCTTGCAGCGGGGTGAGTGCCTTTAATATCACGGTGAGTGATATCGACATCGAAACTGTCGGGATGGATGTGACCATTGTCGGTGAGTATCTCGACCATGATCAGCTGGTCGAGGCGATGGAGAATACCGGGGCGGCGGTGCACAGCGTCGATCAAATCGTCTGTGGCAGTGAGATCGTCGAACGTAGTCCGCGAGCGCGCTAAACATGCGCCTGCTACGACGAGAGCACCATAGCTATAATCTCGTGGCCTTATTGGGTGGCGCGGTCTCGGGAACGATGAGCGCCGCGCTGCTCGCCATTGGTGCGCTATGGGCCGATGGCACACCCCTTGCCAGACCGATGCTGCTGACTATCGGTACCGTGAGCGCCCTCTCCAGCGCTTTCGCCTTCCTGCTCTCCCACTATGCCGGGCTGCGTGACGACTTGTTGCATGCTGAGCGCCAGCTGAATCTGACGGCGTCTGGGCGGCTGGCCAGTGGCATCCTGGGACGTAAGATCTTGCGCCAGGCGCTGCATGCGACCCTGTATGCCGCGCTCGCCTACTTGCTCTGCTTCGGCTTGCCCTTTCTGTTGGCATGGCCGTTCCCTGGCCTACCTTGGCTCCCGGCCGTCATCACGCTGTTATTGATCATCGTGATGGCGTTGCTCTTAGCGCGGGTGATGCAGGCGCGGCGCTGGGCCACCCTGGGTGTGGTGTCGCTCGGTTTTGTGCTCTGTGCCGTGATCGGGGCGTTGCTGCGCTACCGTTGAGGGCGGCTCCGGAGCGAGCGGCCTGGCATCTGTGAGGGAGAAGAAGATAAAAAAGGCGCTGTATCCGGAGAGGAACAGCGCCTTTTTTCAATAGGTTAACTGACGTTAATCAGTTCATGCCATATTTTTTCAGTTTCTTGCGCAGCGTACCGCGGTTGATGCCCATCATCAGGGCCGCACGGGTCTGGTTACCACGGGTGTACTGCATCACCATGTCTAACAGAGGCTGTTCCACTTCAGCCAGTACCAGCTCATACAGGTCGTTTACGTCCTGACCGTTCAGTTGAGCAAAATAGTTCTTCAGTGCTTGTTTAACCGAGTCACGCAGGGGCTTTTGAGTCACCTGATCCTGAGAGTTAACGGTAGAAACGGTCAGTACGTCAGAATTTACGCGTTGTTCGAACATAGTTCTGTCAGCTCTTTTTTTACGCTAAGTTTTTCGAAGTATGCCTCCAACGCCTCCAGCTGCTCGCTGGCGTCCTCAATGGCGTTGAATGTGCGCCGAAACTGGTCATTCGGGGCGTGTGCCTGGAGATACCAGGACACGTGTTTACGGGCGATGCGCAGTCCTTTTCCCGAGCCGTAAAAATCATGCAGCTCTTTGACATGCCCGGCCAATAGCCGCTTTATCTCGCCCAAGGGCATGGGCGGCAGCAGCTCCCCTGTGTCCAGATAATGCTGGATTTCCCGGAAGATCCAGGGTCTTCCCTGGGCGGCGCGACCAATCATCAGAGCATCCGCTCCGGTGTAGTCGAGCACCGCCTTGGCTTTATGCGGGTCAGTTATGTCTCCATTCGCGATAATCGGAATGGAAACATGCTGCTTAACTGTCCGAATGCTGTCGTACTCGGCCTCGCCGTTAAACAGGCAGGCACGGGTTCGGCCATGAATGGTCAAGGCCTGAATGCCACAGCGTTCAGCCAATTGGGCAATCTCGACACAGTTACGGTGTGCCGGATCCCAGCCGGTGCGTATCTTCAGGGTCACCGGAACCGCCACCGCGCCGACTACGGCGCGGAGGATCTGTTCCACCTGGTCGGGGTACTGCAACAAGGCAGAACCCGCCAGTTTGCGGTTTACCTTCTTGGCCGGACAACCCATGTTGATGTCGATGATCTGCGCGCCGAAATCTGCATTGATCTTGGCTGCCGCGGCCATCTCGTCGGGGTCATTACCGGCGATCTGCACAGCTCGGATGCCTGGCTCATCCATATGTACCATGCGCAGACGTGACTTATCCGTACGCCACACTTCCGGATTGGAAGAGAGCATCTCGGAAACCGCCATACCGGCGCCCATCTCATAGCACAGGGTGCGAAAGGGGCGATCGGTGATGCCCGCCATGGGCGCAGCGATAAGACGATTTTTAAGTTGGATATTTCCGATGCGCATAGACAAAGAGTGACCATACTGTGTCCGCAAGGGCGCGTATATTACGCATTTTTGCGCAGATATGAAAGGCCAAACTTTGAACAATCGACTGTCGTAGATCAAGGAAAGAGGGATGCTCTCGACACCTAGTAAAAATAATACAATATAAACAATTAGTTATCTATTTTTGCGCAAAAACTGCGCTGGGCGATTTTCTCTAAAGTTATTGTGACTGTCACGCTAAGGAAACAGTGCAACTCCATGCGATTGCTGTTTTTATCAGCACAATCACACTATTTTATGCGAGCGGAGTCTCATTTTCTTCTCGAATGCGCTGCAAAATTGGCCTGCGACACGCCAGCCGTGCGGCAGCGAAAGGGGACGCGCGGAGAGGGAAAGCGACGAAGGGAGGACGGGGTGAGGGGGGATGAGGATGGCGCACCCTCTTCTGATAAGCGGCGTCCAGGAAGGGCGAGGATCGGCTGGCGACCGATGAGGCCGCCAGCCATGGTGCTTAACGGCGCACGCCGGTGATGCGACACCACTCTTCGCGTTCGGCCACCGCATCCAGCGCGAACTGGTCACGGTAGGCTTCGCAGACGCTCTCCGCCTGGCTCGCCAGGATGCCAGAGAGTCCCAGATGCCCCCCCTGACGCGGTAGACAGCTGATCAACGGCGCCAGCTCGCGCAGAGGGCCCGCCAGGATGTTGGCGACCACCACATCGGCGCTGAGGTTGGCCGGTTGATCCTGCGGCAGATAGAGCTCCAGTCGCTCGGAGACGCCGTTGCGTTCGGCGTTATCACGGCTGGCCTGGATCGCCTGCGGATCGATGTCGATGCCGATGGCCCGTGCGGCGCCCAGCTTCAGCGCGGCGATCGCCAGGATGCCGGAGCCGCAGCCGAAGTCGATGACCGTCTTACCAGCCAGATCCAGCCCATCGAGCCATTGCAGGCACAGGGCGGTGGTCGGATGGGTACCGGTACCGAAGGCCAGTCCCGGATCGAGCATCACGTTGACGGCCTCGGGATCGGGGATCTCACGCCAGCTCGGGCAGATCCACAGGCGACGGCCAAACTGCATCGGGTGGAAGTTATCCATCCACTCACGTTCCCAGTCCTTATCTTCGATCTGTTCGATCTTATGGCGGAAGTCCGCGCCCAGCGCCGGATGGCGCGCCAGCTCAGCGACCACCTGGGCCATCTCGGTCTCGGCATCGAACAGGCCGATGACGTCGGTATCCCCCCACAGCAGGGTCTCGCCCGGTAGCGGCTCGAACACCGGATTATCGTGGCTATCCTGGAAGGTGACGGACACGGCGCCGCACGCCATCAGCGCGTCGCTCAGGGTCTCCGCCTGACTACCGGTGGAGTTGATTTTGATTTGGATCCAAGGCATGGCATGTCTCTTTTACTAGTCGGTTGATTCGCTGGCAGCGAGCACAGGCTGCGCTCGGCTGCCGAAATAGTTTCCTACCCAGAAGGCCAGTAATCCCAGCACGAGGGAGGGCACGATCGGGTGCAGGTGGAACAGTTGGATCTTCAGGCTGGCCAGTAAGGCATAGCTGGCGGCGCCGACGATCATCGAGCTCAGGGCGCCGTGCGCGTTGGCCCGCTCCCAGTATAGCCCCAGTACTAACGGCCAGAGGAACACCGCCTCCAGACCACCGAAGGCCAACAGGTTCAGCCAGATGATCATCTCCGGTGGCCGCCAGGCCGCCAGCAGCAGTAGCGCGCCGAGGATCAGGGTCGAGGCGGCCGACAGGCGAGCCAGGCGGCGTTCGTTATTCACCGCCTGGGGTCGTAGGCCAAGATACAGATCTTTGACGATAGTCGCCGAGGATTGCAGCAATTGAGCGTTGATCGTCGACATGATCGCCGCCATCGGCGCGGCCAGGAAGATGCCGGCGGCGAAGGGCGGCAGCACCCGCACCATCAGCGTCGGTATCACCATGTCCGGCACCGTCAGATCGGGCAGCACCGCCCGTCCGAGCGCGCCTGCCAGGTGCATCCCGAGCATCAGCAGGGCGACGACGATGGTCCCGATGATGATGGCGCGATGCACCGCCTTGCTGTCCTTGTAGGAGATGCAGCGCACGGCGGTATGCGGCAAGCCGATGACGCCGAAGCAGACCAGGATCCAGAAGGAGGCCATAAACGGCAGGCTCAGGATGTCGTCGGCTCCCTGGGGCGAGACCAGCTTGGGATCGATGCGTTGTAGCGTCTCGACGGCGGCGTGCATGCCACCGGCGGCGTGGATGATCCCCACCAACAGCAGCAGGGTACCGAGCAGCATCACCACGCCCTGCATGGCGTCGTTGAGCACGCTGGCGCGGAAGCCCCCGAAGGCGGTGTATAGGGCGATGGTGACCCCGAAGATCAGCAACCCGGCATCGTAGGGGATGCCGGCGGCGCTCTCCAGCAGACGGGCCCCGCCGATAAACTGTACCGTCATCGCGCCGATAAAGGCGATCAACAGGCTGAGGCTGGCGACCCACACCAGCAGGCGACTACCATAGCGTGCGTACAGCATGTCGTTCAGCGTGACGGCCTGATACTTACGGGCCAGGATGGCGAACTTCTTCCCCAGAACGCCCAGAGAGAGCCACACGGCGGGTAGTTGGATCATCGCCAGTAACACCCAGCCGAGGCCGTACTTATAGGCCGCGCCTGGGCCACCGATGAATGAGCTGGCGCTGATATAGGTCGCGGTCAGGGTCATCGCCAGGACGAAGCCGCCCATCGAGCGGTCACCGAGGAAGTAGTCGTTGAGAAAGTTGCCTTTCTGGCGGCGGCGGTAGGCGTAAATCGACAGGCCGAAGACCAGAACCAGGTAACCAATCAGAGGCAGGATTACGTCAGTCTGCATTATCGCTCCCCAGCGGTATAGACTTGAAAATCAGGCGAACCATCGCCCAGCACAGCAGAATAAATAACAGCGGCAGCAGTAGGCAGGCCATTTCGAACCAGTGCGGCAGGCCGGTGATACCCAACAGGCTATCGGGTAGATAGCCTGCGGCAACCCAGGCCAGCAGATAGGCCAGCGTCAGCCATAAGGCCCAGCGGGCCTCACGGTGCGCCTGCGCGAAACGTGCATCCATGGGATCTCCCAGTGTCGGTAAGCCAATAAGCAAAAGCAGGGAATTGTACGGCAATGCGCCCGTCGATGCAGCGTCGGCTGATAATCAGGAAAGCAAAAGGCCGGTTGCCCGGCCTTTGAGAGGGTGTGCCATAGGGACGGCGATTATTTGTCCTGCAGGCCCAGCTTCTTCTCCAGGTAGTGGATGTTGGTGCCACCGGCCTGGAAGTTCGGATCGGTCATGATCGACTGCTGCAGCTCGATGTTGGTCTTGATGCCATCGATGATCAGCTCCGCCAACGCGTTTCTCATGCGGGCGATGGCCACGTCGCGGTTTTCGCCGTAGCAGATCAGTTTCCCGATCATGGAGTCATAGTACGGCGGTACGGTATAACCGGCGTAGATATGGGACTCCCAACGCACACCGAAGCCACCCGGCGCATGGAAGCGGGTGATCTTACCCGGGCTGGGCAGGAAGGTCTTAGGATCTTCGGCGTTGATACGGCATTCGACCGCGTGGCCGCGCACCTGTACCTCGTGCTGTTTGATCGACAGCGGTTGACCGGCCGCGATACGCAGCTGCTCTTTGATCAGATCGACGCCGGTGATCATCTCGGTAACCGGGTGTTCAACCTGAATACGGGTGTTCATCTCGATAAAGTAGAACTCACCGTTTTCGAACAGAAACTCGAAGGTCCCCGCCCCGCGGTAGCCGATGTCGACACACGCCTTGGCGCAGCGTTCGCCGATATAGCGACGCAGTTCCGGCGTGATGCCCGGAGCCGGTGCCTCTTCCACCACTTTCTGGTGACGGCGTTGCATCGAGCAGTCGCGTTCGGCCAGATAGATGGCGTTGCCCTGGCCGTCGGCCAGCACCTGGATCTCGATGTGACGCGGATTCTCCAGGTACTTCTCCATGTAGACCATGTCGTTATTGAAGGCCGCTTTCGCCTCCGCCTTGGTCATCAGGATGGACTGAGCCAGCTCCTTGTCACCACGCACGACACGCATGCCGCGACCGCCGCCGCCGCCAGAGGCCTTGATGATCACCGGATAGCCGATGCGCTTGGCGATGGCACGGTTCTTCTCCATGTCATCATCCAGCGGGCCATCGGAGCCCGGTACACACGGCACGCCGGCTTTCTTCATTGCGCTGATGGCAGAGACTTTATCCCCCATCAGGCGAATGGTTTCCGCCTTGGGGCCGATGAAGATAAAACCGGAACGCTCCACCTGCTCGGCGAAGTCGGCGTTTTCAGACAGGAACCCATATCCCGGGTGGATCGCCACCGCACCGGTGATCTCCGCAGCGGAGATGATGGCTGGAATATTGAGGTAACTTTTAACGGACTGCGCCGGACCGATACAAATGGTCTCGTCCGCCAGCAGCACGTGTTTCAGATCGCGATCCGCCGTGGAGTGCACCGCTACGGTCTTGATCCCCAGCTCCTTACAGGCGCGCAGGATCCGCAGGGCGATTTCACCACGGTTAGCGATAACAATTTTATCTAGCATGTTCGCCCCGTTATTCGATGATGACCAGCGGCTCGTCGAATTCAACTGGTTGACCGTTTTCGACCAGGATCGCCTTCACCACGCCGGATTTATCGGCTTCGATCTGGTTCATCATTTTCATCGCTTCAACGATACACAGCGGATCGCCGGCATTGACCTGCTGGCCGACTTCGACGAATGCCTTGGCTTCCGGGCTCGGCGTACGGTAGAAGGTACCGACCATCGGAGAACGGACGACATGGCCGCTCAGGGCCGCATTGCCGTTATCGGCCGGAGCCGGTGCGGCTGCCGGGGCCACTGCCGCCGGGGCCGGTGCTACGGCGGGAGCGGCGGCGTAGAACGGTTGCATGGCCGGCATGCTGGCCATCGCCGGGGCACGACTAATGCGTACTGATTCTTCACCTTCAGAGATTTCCAGCTCAGCGATGCCGGACTCTTCAACCAGTTCGATCAGTTTCTTGATTTTACGAATATCCATGTGTGATTCCGTACTCGTTGTTGTTACGAAGATTGTGGATGCACGCCGCGCACGGCGGCAGACAGGCGCACACTCCGGTTTAGCGTGATACGTTCAGGCGGTTAACCGCCGCCTGTAGGGCATATTCATACCCTTCGGCGCCCAGGCCGCAAATGACCCCCACGGCGACATCCGACAGATAGGAGTGGTGGCGGAAGGGCTCGCGGGCATGCACGTTGGACAGGTGGATCTCAATAAACGGGATCTGCACCGCCAGCAGGGCATCGCGCAGCGCTACGCTGGTATGGGTAAACGCTGCCGGGTTAATCAATATAAAATCGGTGTTGCCGAAGGCGGCGTGGATCTGTGCGATCAGCTCATGTTCTGCATTGGACTGCACATGGCGCAACTGCACGCCGAGCGTCTGTGCCCGCTGATCCAACCGTGCCGTAATCTGCGCCAGCGTCTGGGAACCATATTTTTCCGGCTCACGAACGCCCAGCATATTCAGATTGGGACCATTGAGAAGCAAAATGTTGAACTTGTTGGCCATTGTGCCGCCATCTCCGGCAATCAGACGAATTTTGCCAAAATAACCCGATGTCGCCGCCTTGTCACTCTTTCTCTGCCAATTTGTGGCATCGATCGGCATACAAGGTCGGGCATTATAATGATTTCGGTTCAATTCGCAGCTGAATACTGGTCGAATCAGCGAAGATATGCAACCCGTCCGTGTGACGGACGAGTCGACATGTTAGCGATTAGATACTAAAAATGGCTGCAAGTTCCACTGGTTATCGCCACCATTGGCGGATTTTTTGATAACGCAATGCTAACAAGATCAGCGCGCCGAGTGCGTAAAAAAACGGCTGCGGTGAGAGGGTCTTCACCGACCACAGATAGTGGATCGGCACGGCGATCGCCGCCAGATAGATCAGATTGTGCAGGCGTTGCCAATGCGTACCCAGTGCGGACATGGCGCGTCGCGTCGAGGTGAGGGCCAAGGCCAGCAGGATGAGCCACGCGGCCAGCCCGAGGGTGAGGTAGGGGCGCCGTAGCAATTCGCTACCCAATAATCTCAGGTTGCCACCCAGCTCCAGCATCAGGTAGCTCAGCAGATGCAGGCTGGCCCAGGCGAAACACCAGAGTCCCAATAGGCGCCGGGTGCGCATCAACGCCGCCTGACGGGTGAAGCGTGCCAGGGGAGAGACCAGCAGGGTCGCCAGCAGCAGCTTCAGCGCCATCAGCCCGGTAATATGCTGGATATCCTTGGCCGGATCGGCACTCAACGCTCCCAGCGACGCCGCTAATGGCAACCAGATCAGTGGCAAGGCGGCGGCCAGCCAGATGGCGATCTTCAGCAGGGTAATCTGGGCAGGACTCAGTCGTTTCATCAATAGAACTTCCTCAGATCCATCCCCTGATATAACGCCGCCACCTGTGCGCCATAGCCATTAAACGGTAGCGTCGGTTGGCGTTTGACATCCAGTAGGCCACCGCTGCCGATGAAACGTTCGCTGGCCTGAGACCAGCGTGGATGGTCCACCTGTGGGTTGACGTTGGCGTAGAAGCCATACTCGCTTGGGGCGAGCTGGTTCCAGGTGGTCGGCGGCGCATTCTCTACCAGGCGAATATGGACGATGGACTTAATGCTCTTGAAGCCATACTTCCACGGTACCGTCAGGCGGATCGGCGCCCCATTCTGCGGTGCTAATCCCTTGCCGTAGACACCGACGCTGAGCAGCGTCAACGGATGCATGGCTTCATCCATCCGTAACCCTTCGATATAGGGATACTTCAAGCCGCCACCGATAAAGCGATCCTTCTGCCCCGGCATCTGCTCGGGATCGTACAACGTGGTGAAGGCGACATAGCGCGCCCGACTGGTGGGCTCGGCCTGGCGCAGTAGGTGTCCCAGCTCGAAGCCGACCCAGGGGATCACCATCGACCAAGCCTCCACACAGCGCATGCGATAGATACGCTCCTCCAGCGGGAAGCGGCGCAGAATAGCGTCCATATCCAGGGTCATCGGTTTGGCCACCTCGCCATCGATGGTGACTTTCCAGCCGGCGGTACGCAACGATCCGGCATTCGCCGCCGGATCGGCCTTGTCCAGACCGAACTCGTAGAAGTTGTTATAACCGCTGACCTTATCCTCGGGTGTCAGAGGAAGGTCGGCCTGCCAGGTGGCGGGGCGGGTAAACGTCAGTGGATCACCCGGCGGTGCCGGGGGACGATCGTTGCCTTTAAACCAGGACAATAAGTTGGCCTGAGCTGAGGGGGTGAGGGCTAGCGCCGCCGTACTAATACCGAGCGCCTTGAGCACGCGGCGACGCTGAAAGAATAGCGCTTCCGGGGTGACATCGCTGTCGCGCAGTTTCGGGTATCGGGCCATACTCGCACTCCTTGATGATGAGGGTGATGATGACATCATGGCAGGAAATGGGGCTGGCGCGGGGAGTATCACAAAATTGTTATAGTTATGCGCGGCAGGCAAGCCACCGCGCATCGGCGACGTTAGCGTAAGCGTACCAGGGTACGCCCGGTGATGCGGTTAGCCAGCAGATCGGCCGCCGCCGGGATCGCCTGCTCCAGCGTGATCTCTTGGGCGCACTGCTGGTAGAAGCGCTCCGGCAAGAGCGCAGCCAGACGCTGCCAGGCGAGGGTGCGGCGTTCGGGCGAGGCCATCACCGAGTCTACCCCCTGTAGGCGGACGTTACGCAGAATGAACGGCATCACCGTCGTAGGTAGCGTAAATCCCCCCGCGAGTCCGCAGGCGGCAACGGTCGCGTTGCTGTCCATCTGGGCCAGGACCTTGGCCAGAACCTCGCCGCCGACCGTATCGATGGCGCCCGCCCAGCGCTGCTTCTCCAGTGGGCGGGCCGGCGTTTGAAACTCGGCGCGAGGCAAGACCTGTTCGGCGCCGAGCGCCAGCAGATAGTCACGGTTCTCCTCGCGTCCACTGACGGCGACCACCCGGTAGCCCAGTTGGCTGAGCAGGGCGACGGCGGTGCTGCCGACCCCCCCGCTGGCCCCGGTGACCACGACCTCGCCGCGTTCGGGAGTGACGCCGCCCTCCTCCAGGGCCAGCACACACAACATGGCGGTGAGACCCGCGGTGCCGATGATCATCGCCTGGCGTCCGTCTAACCCCTGAGGCAACGGCAACAGCCAATCGGCGGGGACTCGGGCCTGCTGCGCCAGCCCGCCCCAATGGTGTTCACCCACCCCCCAACCGGTTAGCAACACCGCCTGGCCAGGGGTGAAACGCGCGTCGCTGCTCTGATTGACGACGCCGGCGAAGTCGATGCCGGGTACCATCGGAAACTGGCGGACGATCTTACCCTGGCCAGTAATGGCTAACGCATCCTTATAGTTCAGGCTCGACCAGTCGACGTCGACCAGCACCTCGCCCGCCGGCAGGTCATCACCGCTTAGGGTGTGAATGTGAGCGTGGGTCTGACCGTCGCGCTGTTCGAGTAGCAGTGCTTTCATGATGGCATCCTGTTGATAAAGTGGCTTAATTACCGTCCCCGCGCAGAGGATGGCGCGTAGCCTATTCTATACCAGGAATCGCCCCCCGCCCGCTATGGCCGTGATCGCAGCCATGAGCGATGTGAGGAAATGGCCTGCCGGGGTGGGTACTTACCGCCCTTACTTCGCGGGTACAGGCGGCGAGTGGGTGTCCGCGAGGCACGGGGTGACGCGCCCGTTTGCCTAGCCGGGAGTCCCCCCGTGGGGTTAGCGCGTCGGCGATAGGCGAGGGGCGTTATTTGTAGTAAAAGTAAAGATGAAGTCGGCTAAAATAATTCACAGGAGTGATACTATGCCTCCAAGAAAGGGAGTTTTTACTGAGAGCCTGTCCGGCCTGTGCCGGGTGGTGGAGCATCGTCGAGCGGAATGAGTTGCGGCGCCGCGATGTGTAACGGATCGGGTAGGGACAGGGATGCGTATTACGACCAAATTCTTTGCCTTCATTACCTTGCTGGTGGCGCTGGGCATGTTCCTCATGCTGTTGGGCAGCACCTATAGCTTTTATAACCAGACGCATCAGCGCGCCGAGACACAACTTAACATCCTGACGACGATGATCGACCAACAGCTGCTGGTCGAGTCCTCCGACAGTGTGAAGCGTTGGCTGCCGGTGATGATGCGTTCGGCAGGCGCGGTCGACCTGGCGGTCTACCACGACGATCGTCAGGTCTATTCCCACCATCTCCCGGCGCTCTATCGGGCCTGGCATACGCGCGACAACCTGCGCACCTTTGAGGCGCCGTTGCTGCAACACCCAGGCTATCGTCTGAAGATGGTCTATATCGAACCGACGGCCAGCTATAGCCACTCGTTAGAGCGCATGTTCCCACTCTCACTCTCCATCGTCATCATGGTGATCATGCTGGTGTTTGCCTACCGTTGGCTCCGCACCCAGACGTTGGGTGTGGAGCGCCTCGAACGGCGGGCTCGCCGCATCCTCGCGGGCGAACGCGATCTGAGTGCCATCGGCAGTCTCAATGAGTTGCCAGCCAGTGCCAGCAGCGCCTTGGACCGCCTGTTGCGGGAGCTGGCCGAGGCGCGAGAGGAGCGCAGCCGTATCGACTCGCTGATCCGCGCCTTTGCGGCCCAGGACTCCCGTACCGGACTGAATAATCGCCTATTTTTCGACAACCAGCTCACGACGTTATTGGAGGATGAGGCGGCGCATGGCGTGGTGATGATCTTGCGTCTGCCCGACTTGGAGGCCTTAGCCGATCAGCCGGGCCGACGTGAACGCGAGGAGTTCCGCTACGCGCTGACCAATATGTTGTCGACCTATGTGATGCGTTATCCTTCCGGCCTCTTGGCACATTACTTCCAGAATAATTTTGCCGTGCTGCTGCCTCACCGCTCGCAGAAAGAGGCGGAGGGATTCGCCGCTCAGCTGTTAGCCTCTCTGGCCGCCATCCCGTCGGCCCCTGGCGTGGTCGCCGATGAGGTGTTGCATATCGGTATTACCCTCTATCGCGCCGGTGAGCAGGTCGAGGCGGTGATGGATCGCGCCGAGCAGGCGGCGCGTAACGCCAGCCTGCAAGGCGGCAACGGCTGGTATGTCGACCCCATTCCGCAACCGGAGATGGTGCGTGGTAGCGTGCGCTGGCGCACCCTGTTAGAGCAGACGCTAACGCGTGGCGGGGCTCGCCTATTCCATAAACCGGCGGTGACGGTGGCGGGTGCGGTGCATCACCACTATATCTTGCCGTTTATCTACGACGGCAATCAGCCCATCCCCAGCGCCGAATTTATGCCGCTGGTGCAACAGCTCGGCCTGGCGGAGCGTTTCGATCGTCAAATGGTGAGTCAGATTATTCCGTTATTGCGCCGCTTGCCGGGGCAAAGGCTGGCCTTTCCATTGACGGTTGACTCATTATTACAACGCAGTTTCCAGCGTTGGCTGCGCGATACCTTGTTGCAGAGTGAGCGTTCGGTGCGTCAGCGTATCCTCATCGAGTTGAATGAGGCCGATGTCTGTGCACATCAGGCACGCCTGGCGCCGATGTTACGTCTGCTGCGCGGCCTGGAGTGTCAGCTGGTGGTATCTCAGGCGGGGTTACGTATCGTCAGTACTACCTATATCAAGCAGTTGCAGGTGGCGTTGATCAAGCTGCATCCGGCGTTGGTGCGCAACATTGACCAACGCATCGAAAACCAGCTGTTTGTGCAAAGTATCACCGGCGCCTGTGAGGGAACGCTGGCACAGGTCTTCGCCACCGGGGTGCGTAGTCGCGAGGAGTGGCGGGTATTACAGGAGAAAGGGATCGCCGGCGGGCAGGGAGATTTTTTTGCAAAATCGCGACCGGTTCTCTAGTTGGAAAAAATATTGTGACGGATAATGAATTGGCCTTTTTGTCAGGAAAAATTCACGTAGAATAGCGTGCAATCTATGCTTATACGGTTGGTAGGCGCTTACGTGCCGTCGAGACGAATGCCCTCGGCGGTGGAATGAATTCAGCGCGCGTCTACCCTTTGCTACCGTCGTGATAGACATTATCTGTGATGAATTGTTATGCGCTGTGTTGTAGCCGGGAACGGATGCGTGGTGCGATAACGTGGCGATGCGGAGTGTTTTGCCGTGCGACGGCTGGCGGGAGATCGTCAGTGTTGCCTCCCTCTTCCGCTGTGGTGCCATGCTCATGAGCACCCTAATCTGTTGAATGGTAAACATGGTGTAATTTTTCACCGGAGCAGGACGTTTTTGCGCCTTGTCGCTGTTCCGCGTGGTTGGTAAAGTAAGCGGATTTTATTTTTCGCCTCCAGCTTTCAGGATTATCCTTCAGTTATGTTTAAAAAATTTCGTGGCATGTTTTCCAATGACTTGTCCATCGACCTGGGTACTGCCAATACCCTGATTTATGTAAAAGGACAAGGCATTGTTTTGAATGAACCTTCGGTGGTCGCCATTCGTCAGGACCGCGCGGGTTCTCCGAAAAGCGTTGCCGCCGTGGGGCATGAGGCCAAGCAGATGCTCGGCCGTACGCCGGGCAATATCGCCGCCATCCGTCCGATGAAGGATGGGGTGATCGCCGACTTCTTCGTGACCGAGAAGATGCTGCAGTACTTCATCAAACAGGTGCATAGCAACAGCTTTATGCGGCCAAGCCCGCGTGTGCTGGTGTGTGTACCGGTCGGTGCCACCCAGGTCGAGCGTCGCGCCATTCGTGAATCGGCGCAGGGCGCCGGCGCGCGTGAAGTCTTCCTGATCGAAGAGCCGATGGCGGCGGCGATCGGTGCAGGCTTGCCGGTTTCCGAGGCGACCGGCTCGATGGTGGTGGATATCGGTGGCGGTACCACTGAAGTGGCGGTGATCTCCCTGAACGGTGTGGTGTACTCCTCCTCCGTTCGTATCGGTGGTGACCGTTTCGACGAGGCGATCATTAACTACGTGCGCCGTAACTACGGCTCCCTGATCGGTGAGGCGACGGCCGAGCGCATCAAACATGAGATCGGCTCCGCCTATCCTGGCGATGAGGTGCGTGAGATCGAAGTGCGCGGTCGTAACCTGGCTGAAGGGGTTCCGCGAGGCTTCACCTTGAACTCCAACGAGATCCTGGAAGCGTTGCAAGAGCCGTTGACCGGCATCGTCAGCGCGGTGATGGTGGCTCTGGAGCAGTGCCCGCCGGAACTGGCCTCCGACATCTCCGAGCGTGGTATGGTCCTGACCGGTGGCGGCGCGCTGCTGCGTAACCTGGATCGTCTGCTGATGGAAGAGACCGGTATCCCGGTGGTGGTGGCCGAAGATCCGCTGACCTGTGTGGCGCGCGGTGGTGGCAAGGCGTTGGAAATGATCGACATGCATGGCGGTGATCTGTTCAGCGAAGAGTAATTCCTCTACGGCGCGGGCATTGCGCCGCCGTGGATGAGACGAATGCCGGGCACCGGGCGGAGAGGCACTCCGTCCGGTGTTCGCGTATCGCGCGATCGCTACATGCGCGGTGCTGCGCACGACGCGGCGCCGACGTCGAGGATAACGCAAATTTATGAAGCCGATATTCAGCAGAGGGCCTTCTCTGCAACTACGACTTTTTCTGGCGGTGGTGGCGGCGGTAGGATTAGTGGTGGCTGACAGCCGTCTGGGCATGTTTCAGCAGATCCGTACCTATCTCGATACCTCCGTGAGTCCGTTCTATTATCTGTCCAACGCTCCCCGTCAGCTCCTGGATACGCTCTCTAACACCTTCGCCACCCGCGATCAGTTGGAGCTGGAGAACCGGGCGCTACGCCAAGAACTCTTATTAAAAAATAGCGATCTGTTGTTACAGGGACAGTTAAAACAAGAGAATGCGCGCCTGCGCGAGCTGCTTGGCTCGCCATTGCGCCAGGATGAACACAAGATGGTCACGCAGGTGATCTCTACGCTGCCCGATCCCTATAGCGATCAGGTGGTGATCGATAAGGGCAGCAACAGTGGCGTCTACTTCGGTCAGCCGGTGATCAGCGACAAGGGGGTAGTGGGTCAGGTGGTGGCCGTCGGTAAGGCGACCAGCCGCGTCTTGCTGATTTGTAACGCCGCCCACGCATTACCGATCCAGGTGCTGCGCAACGATATCCGCGTGCTGGCGGCGGGTAACGGCTGTAGCGATGATCTCCAGCTCGAGCATCTGCCGGCCAACACCGACATTCGCGTCGGGGATGTGTTGGTCACCTCCGGCCTGGGGGGGCGTTTCCCGGAGGGCTATCCGGTGGCCGTCGTCTCGTCGGTGAAGGTGGATAATCAACGCGCCTATACGGTGATCAAGGCACGTCCGACCGCGGGGCTACAGCGCCTGCGCTATCTGCTGCTACTGTGGAGCGGTGATCGCGAGGGCAGCGTCCCTCTGCCGCCGGATGCGGTGCAGCGCGTCGCCAATGAACGGCTGATGCAGATGATGCCGCAGGTCTTGCCTGCCCCCGCCGTCATGGGGCCTCCGGCTCCTGACAGCGGCACACCGGCGACACCGAGTGCGCCGAGTGCGGCCGATGCCGCGGCGAAACCGGCTGTTCCGGCCCCCGCCGTCACCCCGAAGACGCCACCGCGTCGTAGTCAGGAGGTGCGCTGATGGGGGGGTACCGTAGCCATGGTCGTTGGATCATCTGGCTGTTTTTCCTGCTGGCCTATGTGTTGCAGATTATGCCCTGGCCGGACAATATCGCCATGTTCCGCCCGAACTGGCTGGCGCTGTTCCTGATCTACTGGACGATGGCGTTGCCACATCGCGTCAACGTCGGTACCGGCTTCCTGTTGGGGCTGGTGTGGGATCTGATCCTCGGCTCGACCCTGGGGATCCGGGCCTTGGCCTTCAGTCTGCTGGCCTATCTGGTGGCCTTCAAGTTCCAGTTGCTGCGCAACATGGCGCTGTGGCAGCAGGCCTTGATGGTGATGGTGCTGACGGCGGCGATGGAGGCGGTAATTTTCTGGGGCGAGTTTGTCGTCGCCAATACCGCCTTCCGGCCCGAGGTGTGGTGGAGTAGTGTAGTCAATGGGTTACTGTGGCCATGGCTATTTTTACTGATGCGTAAGGTGCGCCGTCAATTCGCCGTGCAGTGAGGCGATGCGGCTAGACACAGGACTCTCGAAAGCGTATGTGTGAGATCTATCTGGCCTCGGGCTCGCCCCGGCGGCGTGAGTTGTTGACGCTGATGGCGATTCCGTTCGCGCGTCTGAGTTGTGCGGTAGAGGAGCGGCGTCAGCCGGATGAGACGCCGCTGGCCTATGTCCGCCGTCTGGCACGCGACAAGGCGCAGGCCGGGGTGGACGTCGCCCCACAGGATCGCCCGGTATTGGGCGCCGATACCATCGTGCTGCTCGATGGGGCGGTATTGGAGAAGCCGGCGAGCCCGGCTCAGGCCACCGAGATGTTGCGCCGCCTCGCAGGGCGCAGCCATCAGGTGATCACCGCGCTGGCTTTGGCCGACCGGCATCATTGTCTGGACGACTACGTGGTCACCGAGGTGACCTTCTGCCCGTTGAGCGAGGCAGAGATCGCCGCCTACGTGGCCAGTGGTGAGCCGCTGGATAAGGCGGGTGCCTATGGCATCCAGGGTAAAGGCGGCTGCTTCGTGCGGGCGATCAACGGCAGCTATCACGCCGTGATGGGGCTACCGTTGGTGGAGACCCGTGAACTGCTGGCACGCTTTATGGCGTTAAGGGAGGAGAAGAAAGAGCATGACGACTGAATTATTGGTTAACGTTACACCATCGGAGACCCGGGTGGCCTATATCGATGGCGGCATCTTGCAAGAGATCCACATCGAACGCGAGGCGAAGCGCGGTATTGTCGGCAATATATACAAAGGGCGTGTGAGCCGGGTGCTGCCCGGTATGCAGGCGGCCTTTGTAGATATTGGTCTGGAGAAGGCGGCCTTTCTGCATGCCTCCGACATTATGCCGCACACCGAGTGTGTCGCCGGTGATGAGCAGAAGAACTTTCACGTGCGCGATATCGCCGAGCTGGTGCGTCAGGGGCAGGATCTGATGGTGCAGGTGGTGAAGGATCCGCTCGGTACCAAGGGCGCGCGCCTGACCACCGACATCACCCTGCCATCGCGCTACCTGGTGTTTATGCCGGGCGCCAGCCATGTCGGCGTCTCGCAGCGAATCGAGAGCGAAGCGGAGCGCGAGCGGCTGAAGGCCATCGTCGCCCCCCACTGTGACGAGCTGGGCGGCTTTATCATCCGTACCGCCGCCGAAGGGGCGGATGACGAGGAGTTGGCGCAGGATGCCGCCTTCCTCAAGCGCCTCTGGATCAAGGTGATGGAGCGCAAGCGGCGTAACCAGAGCAAGTGCATGTTGTACGGCGAGTTGGCGCTGGCGCAACGGGTGCTGCGCGACTTCGCCGGGGCCTCGCTGGATCGTATTCGGGTCGACTCGCGCCTGACCTACGATCTGCTGCAAGACTTCACCCAGGAGTACATGCCGGAGATCACGCCCTGCCTCGATCTGTACAGTGGCAAGCAGCCCATCTTCGACATGTATGACGTGGAGAACGAGATCCAACGGGCGTTGGAGCGGCGGGTGGAGCTGAAGTCCGGCGGTTATCTGATCATCGATCAGACCGAGGCGATGACCACCATCGACATCAACACCGGCGCCTTCGTCGGCCACCGCAACCTGGATGAAACGATTTTCAACACCAACGTCGAGGCGACGCAAGCCATCGCCCGCCAGTTGCGCTTGCGCAACCTGGGCGGGATCATCATCATCGACTTTATCGATATGAACAGCGAGGATCATCGTCGGCGGGTGCTGCACTCTCTGGAGCAAGCCCTAAGCAAAGATCGGGCGAAAACCAGCATCAACGGTTTTTCGCAGCTAGGCTTGGTAGAGATGACGCGTAAACGCACCCGTGAGAGCATCGAGCATGTGCTGTGTGGTGAGTGTCCGACCTGCCACGGTCGCGGTACGGTGAAGACGGTGGAGACGGTATGCTATGAGGTGTTGCGCGAGATCGTGCGCGTGCATCACGCCTACGACAGCGATCGCTTCTTGGTCTACGCCTCGCCGGCGGTGGGCGAGGCGCTGAAGAGCGAAGAGTCTCACGCCTTGGCCGAGGTGGAGCTCTTCGTCGGGAAGCAGGTTAAGGTACAGATCGAGCCGCTCTATAGCCAAGAGCAGTTTGATGTGGTGATGATGTAACGCGGTACCGGCTCAGGGGAATGACCCCATAGGATGGGTTGGAAGGATAGGAGAACGCTGTGAGGCGACTGCCCGGTTACCTGTTGGTAACGCTGGCGACCCTGATTGTATTGGTCGCTCTGCTGGTGAGTGGGCTGCGCTTACTGCTGCCCCATCTCGATCGGGTGCGTCCACAGATCGCCGAGCAACTCAGTGAGTTGACCGGCACATCCGCGACCATCGGCGCATTACAGGCCAGTTGGCAATCCTTCGGGCCGACCCTGGAGGTGCGCGATCTGGCGATGAGTGGCGGCGCGGGGCAACTCAAGGTGCGGCGTGTGACCCTGGCGCTGGACGTCTGGCAATCGCTGCTACATGCCCGGCTTCAGTTCCGCGATCTCACCTTTTACCAGCTCCAGGCGGCCACCGATCGTCCGTTGGCGCGCGAACAAGGCGGTGGGGGATTGCAAGGCGATGAGCTGAGCGACATCTTCCTGCGCCAGTTCGATCACTTTACCCTGCGCGACAGTCGCCTGAGTTTCCCCTCGCCCTCGGGCACCCAACTGCAACTGACCATTCCGCAACTGACCTGGCTGAACAGCCCGGATCGTCATCGTGCCGAGGGGGAGGTGAGTTTTACCACCCCACAGGGACAGCATGGCACCCTCCAGGTCCGCATGGATCTGCGTGATAAGAACGGCTTGCTCAGCGATGGCGAACTCTACCTACAGGCGCAGCAGATCGACCTTACCCCCTGGCTGAGCCGTTGGGTCAACCGTAATACCGGGGTGAGCGGCGCCGACTTCAGCTTAGATGCCTGGCTGACCATCCACAAGGGCGAGATGCAGGCGGCGCAGATCCGCCTGCGTGACGGTCAGGCTGACTGGCAAGCGTCCGGCCAGCGCCACCGTTTGACCGTCGATGATCTGACGCTGCGTGCCGCGCGTTATCAGGACGGCTGGCGCCTGGATGTCCCGCGCCTGAATCTGGCGACGGATGGCCAATCTTGGCCGGCGGGGAGTCTGAGCCTGCTCTACCTGCCGCCGCGTGCCCAGGATGAGGGGGATGAGCTGCGGCTGCGCGCCACCGATCTACAGCTGGCCCGTATCACGCCGTTGCTATCGACCCTCAATCTCCTCTCGCCGGCGTTGATGCAACCGCTGCAGGCGCTACAGCCACGGGGGACGATCACTCGCCTGGGGCTGGACATTCCGCTGCGTCAGCCAGCGCGTAGCCGGGTGCTGGCCGATTGGCACGATCTCAGTTGGCAACCTTGGCAGCTGCTGCCTGGCATCGACCATTTCAGCGGTTCGCTGCGTGGCAGCGGGCAAGATGCCCGTCTGCGCTTCACGCTGAACGATAGCACGCTGCCCTATGCCGCCCTGTTTCGTGCGCCGCTGGCGGTGGCGCAGGCGACGGGGGAGGTGCGTTTCCAGCGTGACGACGCGGGTTGGACGCTGAGCGGCCAAGATCTCGACGTGCAGGCGCGGGCGCTCTGGACGCACGGTGGCTTCCGCTACCAGCAACCGACGACGGGGCGGCCACTGCTCAGCATCCTGGCGGGCATTCGCCTGACGGACGCGCGCCAGGCGTGGCGCTACTTCCCCGAGCCGTTGATGGGGACGGAGTTGACCGATTACCTGAGCGCGGCACTGGAGGGGGGGCAGGTCGACAACGCCACCTTGCTGTATGACGGCGATCCACAGCAGTTCCCCTATGCGCACCACGAGGGGCAGTTCCAGGTATATGTACCGCTGCGCCAGGCGACCTTCCGTTTCCAGCCGGACTGGGCCCCGTTGACCGATCTGACCATCGATCTCGACTTCCTCAACGACGGGCTATGGATGTTCGCGCCCTCGGCCCATCTTGGCGCGGCGCGTGGCAGCAACATTCACGCCGACATTCCACGCTATGGCGAGGAGCGGCTGCTGATCAACGCCGATGTCGCCGGTAGCGGCAAGGCCGTGCATGACTACTTTATGCAATCGCCGCTGAAGGGCTCGGTTGGCGCGACGCTGGGCGAGTTGCAGGTTGGCGGCGATGTCAGCGGTAATCTGCGGTTGGCGATCCCGCTCGATGGTGGCGTCACCCACGCCAGTGGTGAGGTGCGGCTGCGTAACAACAGCTTGTTTATCAAGCCGCTGGGCAGCACGATGCAGGCGGTTAGTGGGCGCTTCCGTTTCGATGACGATCGCTTGCAGAGCGACACCTTGAGCGCGCAGTGGCTGGGCCAACCGCTCAGTGTGCAATTCGCGACCACGCCGCAGCCCAAGCAGTATCAGGTGGCGGTGGATCTGCAAGGGGATTGGTTGCCGGCTCGGCTGCCTTGGTTACCGACGGGGCTGGCGAGTCGCCTGCAGGGGAGCGCGCCCTGGCAAGGCAACGTGGCGATCACCCTGCCGGATCGCGGCGCCAGCCGTTATCAGGTGGCGATCGACGCCAATCTGGGGGCGGTAGGCAGCACACTGCCGGCGCCGCTGAATAAAGCGGCTGGTGCGCCGCAGATCCTGAAGGTAAACGTCGACGGTGGCATGGATGACTTCCTCCTCGACGGCAGTCTGGGGCGCGACGATCGCTTCGCCGCGCGGGTGCAGCTCGCGGCGGTGGGGGCGGCGCTGGAGAGCCTGAGTTGGGAGCGGCAACGTGGTGTAGCGCCGACGCTGGTGCCCGGTGAGGCTCGACTGCACTTGCCGGCACTGAATGGCGCCGAATGGTTGGCCCTCTTGGCCGCGCCGCTCGCCGGTCAGCTGGATAGCCACAGCGTGCTACGTTTACCGGCCCGATTAACCCTGACCACCCCACAGTTGCAACTGGCCGGGCAGGCGTGGAACCAGTTGCAGTTGCGTCTCGATCGTCAAGGCGAGACGACGCAGTTTCGCGTCGACGGTCAGGAGATCCGCGCCAGCGCGACGCTGGCGAATAAACGGCTGACGGCGGCGTTCGACTTTCTCTACTACAACCCGCAGCCGGATGCCTTGGGCCTGACGACCGCCCGTAGCGAGGCCTCCTTCGCCAGCGACAATCGGGCGGCCCCGCTCTTCGCCGACTGGCCGGCGATGCAGCTACGCTGCCACGCCTGTTGGTTTATGGGCCAGAGCCTGGGACGGGTCGAGGCCGATCTGCGTGTCGCCGGCGACACCCTGCTCCTTAGCGATGGTTTACTCGACAACGGCAATCTACGCCTCACGCTGAACGGGCGTTGGCAGCAGCAGGCGGGACAAAGCCAGAGCGGGCTGACGGGCGCCTTCAAGGGGGCCAATCTGACGGATAGCGCCGACTTCTTCGGCCTGACGCTGCCGTTGCAACAGGCGCCGTTTAAGGGGCAATTCGATCTTAATTGGCAGGGGACACCGTGGCAGCCGCGTATCGCGACCTTGAACGGTACGCTCCGCACCAGCCTGGGTAAGGGGGTGATCGAGAGCGTGGACACCGGACACGCCGGGCAGTTGCTGCGTCTGGTGAGTTTCGACGCCTTGCTGCGCAAGCTGCGGCTGGATTTCCGCGATACCTTCGGCGCCGGCTTCTACTTCGATGGTATCAAGGGCAGCGCCACCCTGCGCGACGGCGTGATGTCTACCGACGACCTGGTGGTCGATGGCCTGTCCGCCGATGTGGCGATGAGTGGCTCGGTCGATCTGGTCCGGCGTCGTATCGATATGCAGGCGGTGATCGCGCCAGAGCTCTCGGCGACGGTTGGCGTGGCCACCGCCTTCGCCGTCAACCCGGTGGTGGGGGCCGCGGTCTTTGCCGCCTCAAAAGTGCTGGCGCCATTGTGGAATAAGATATCGCTGATACGCTACAACATAAGCGGCGGGCTAGACAGCCCGACGATCCATGAAGTGTTACGTCAGCCGAAGAAGGAGAAGGCTCCATGAGGAATGCCAACGTCGCCTTATTGCAACTGTGTAGCGGTGAAAACAGTCGCGACAACCTGGCACAGATCGAGCAGCAGCTCAAGCAGCTGAATGGCGCGATTAAGCTGGTGTTGACCCCGGAGAATGCGCTGTTGTTTAGCGATGCCGCCGGTTACCGCCAGCATGCCGAACGCGAGGGGGACGGGCCGCTTCAACAGGCGGTGCGCGATTTAGCGCGCCGCTATGGGGTCTGGCTGTTGGTCGGGTCGATGCCGTTGCTTGCCGCCGATCGTCATGGCGGTATCACCTCCAGCAGTCTGCTGTTTGACGACACGGGGGCGCTCCGCGCCCGCTATGATAAGCTGCATATGTTCGATGTCGATGTGCGCGATAGCCATCACCATTATCGCGAATCCGATATCTATCGCCATGGCGAGCAGTTGACGGTGGTCGATACACCGGTCGGCCGCTTGGGGATGGCCATCTGCTACGATCTGCGCTTTCCTGGCCTGTTCCAGGCGCTACGCGCGCAGGGGGCCGAGCTGATCTCGCTGCCCGCCGCCTTCACCCGCGTGACCGGTGAGGCGCACTGGGAGGTGTTGTTGCGCGCGAGGGCGATCGAGAACCAGTGCTATATTCTGGCGCCGGCCCAGGTCGGCAGCCACGGCGCCACGCGACGCACCTGGGGCCACAGCATGGCGGTGGATGGCTGGGGCAGCGTGCTCCAGCAAAACGCCGATGCGGTGCGTCCGCTGAAGATTAAAGTGAATACCGACTCGCTCGCGGCGCTGCGGCAGCAGATGCCGCTGGCGCAACATAACCGATTCCAGCCTGAGCTGATCCACCTTCATCAAGGGTAAAACACCATGAGTCTGACGTTTGTCAGTGAGCAGTTACTGGCTGCCAACAACCTGAATCATCAGGATCTCTATAACGTATTAGGGCAACTGGGCGAACGTCGCCTGGACTATGCCGATCTCTACTTTCAATCCAGCGTGCACGAATCCTGGGTGCTGGAAGATCGCATCATCAAGGATGGCTCCTATCACATCGATCAGGGGGTCGGGGTACGGGCGATCCACGGTGAGAAGACCGGGTTTGCCTATGCCGATCAGATCACGCTGCAGGCGTTGACCCAGAGTGCCCATGCCGCGCGCAGCATCGTGCGTGAGCAGGGGGATGGTCGGGCGCACACCCTGGGGGGGCTGGAGGCGGTGGCGCGTTATGCCATGCACGACCCGCTGGATAGCCTGCCGCGTGAGGAGAAGATCGCCCTGCTGGCATTGGTGGACCGCGTGGCGCGGGCGGAAGATGCCCGCGTGCAGGAGGTCAACGCCAGCCTGACCGGAGTGTATGAGCTGGTGCTGGTCGCCGCCAACGACGGCACTCTGGCGGCCGATGTCCGTCCGCTGGTGCGCCTCTCCGTCAGTGTGCTGGTGGAGCAGGAGGGGCGCCGTGAGCGGGGCAGTTGCGGCGGTGGCGCCCGTTGCGGTTATGACTACTTCCTCGCCTCGAGCGACGGTGAGGTCCGCGCCGAGGCCTATGCCCGCGAGGCGGTGCGCATGGCGCTGGTTAACCTGCACGCCGTGGCGGCGCCGGCGGGCACCATGCCGGTGGTGCTGGGCGCCGGCTGGCCGGGTGTCTTGCTGCATGAGGCGGTCGGTCACGGGTTGGAGGGGGACTTCAATCGGCGTGGCACCTCCGTCTTCAGCGGCCAGCTGGGGCAACAGGTGGCTTCGCCGCTGTGCACCGTGGTGGATGACGGCACCCTGGAGGGGCGCCGCGGCTCCCTGGCGGTGGACGACGAGGGGGTACCGGGTCAGTATAACGTACTGATCGAAAAGGGTATCTTACGCGGCTACATGCAGGATAAGCTCAACGCCCGTCTGATGGGCATGGCGCCGACCGGCAACGGCCGTCGCGAGTCCTATGCCCATCTGCCGATGCCGCGTATGACCAACACCTATATGCTGGCGGGCGAGAGCACGCCGCAGGCGATCATCGAGAGCGTCGAGTATGGCTTGTACGCCCCCAACTTTGCCGGTGGTCAGGTCGATATCACCTCTGGCAAGTTTGTCTTCTCCACCTCAGAGGCCTATCTGATCGAGAAGGGGCGCATCACCCATCCGGTGAAGGGGGCGACCCTGATCGGCTCCGGTATCGAGGCGATGCAGCAGATCTCGATGGTCGGCAACGATCTGGCGCTGGATAAGGGGGTCGGCGTGTGCGGCAAAGAGGGGCAGAGCGTGCCAGTCGGCGTCGGCCAACCGACCCTGAAGCTGGATGCGATGACCGTCGGTGGCACCGCTTAAGGGCTTGACGTTGTGCATTGATCTCAAGCGGGGCCGGCATTGCCGGCCCCGCTTATTTGGCCTGACGCGAGTCGCGGAAGGTCTCTGCCATCTGGGTGAAGTAATCGCTTAAGTACTCCAGGCAGAGGCGCACCTTGAGCGGTAACGGCGACTTATGGGCATACAGGGCATAGACCGGACGCGGCGTGGATTGGTAGTGGGGAAACAAGATCTCCACCTGTTTGCGCCGTACCGCATCGATGACCCACATCAGCGGCAGGTAGGCGATTCCGGCGCCGGCGTGTAGCCAGCTCAGCAGCGTCTGGGCATCGTTGGTGTGAAAGCGACCAACGGGCATCGGGCGCAGGGTGTGCCCTTCCGGCGTGATCAGGGTCAGATCGTTAGCGGGTTGGCCGCTAAAATCGAGCCAGCTGTAGTTGACCAGCTCGGCCGGATGGTGCGGCGTTCCATGCTGCTGCAGATAGCTCTTGGCCGCACAGATCACCATCGGCATGGCACCGAGGGAGCGGCAGAAGAGGCTGGAGTCTTGCAACTCACCGGCGCGGATCACCAGATCCAAACCGTCGGCGACCAGATCGGGAGCCGGAACACCGGTGACCAGGTTGACGGCTAACCCCGGATAGGCAGCCAGCATGCGGGCGCTGATCGGTGCCAACACCTTCTGTGCCATGGTGGCCGAACTGCCGATGCGCAAGGTGCCGCTGGGGGTGTTGTTGTAGGCGTACAACTGCTCATGCACCTCCTGCGCCTCTTGCAGCATCTTACGACAGCCTTGGTAGTAGATGCGTCCGGCCTCGGTCAGGCTGATACGTCGGGTGCTGCGATTCAGCAGGCGGATTTGCAGCGCCTGCTCCAGCTTACTGACGCTTTGACTGATGGAAGAGACGCTCATCGCCAGTTGGGTCGCCGCGCCGGTGAAGGAGCCGCACTCGACGACCTTGGCGAAGATCGCCATGCCTTTCAATCGTTCCATTCTTCATCCTGTCTTAATGGTGTTCGCCGTCGTCCGCCAGAACAGTTGGTTTTATAACCGCTTATAGGGTCATAGTGCGAAGTAGATCACGAGATTGTTTATCTCAAGTGAAAAGTGATTTGCGTCACAGATTATATATCCCACTGACACATTAGGCTAACATCTCTCGGTGCCGTCAATGGCGGCGCCGCCGATTCGATGCGCGCGTTCAGCGCGCGACCTCTGCCGTTTCTCTCCGCTCACCCGTGTCGCGTGGGCCGTTATCGTTGAGTAAGGATGATGCATGGGAACGCTTCCCGTGATGGTGCTCTGGGGGCTCTCGTTTCCCCCCGCCTTTTGCGTGCTGTTGGCGGCGTTGCCGCTGTTTTGGCTGTTACGCCGGCTGTTATTAGCCTGTGGGGTGTATCAGTGGATCTGGCATCCGGCGTTGTTTAATTGCGCGCTGTATGCCGGCCTATTTTATTGCGTGAGTGGGTTATTTATTTGAAGGGGGCTGTGTGAAACCGTGGATGAACCGTCTGATGTCGGTCGCCATCACCCTGCTGCTGGTGTTACTGGCGGCCTGGGCGGTGATGCGTGCCTGGGGATTTTATACCACCTCGCCCTGGACGCGCGACGCACGTTTCAGCGCCGATGTGGTCGCCATCGCCCCCGATGTCAGTGGATTGGTGGAGGCGGTCTCGGTGCAGGATAACCAGCACGTGGCGCAGGGGACGGTGCTGTTTCGCATCGATGATCGGCGCTATCGCGCGGCGTTGGCACAGGCCGAGGCCGACGAACGCTATTACCAGGATCGACTCTCGGAGCTGCAACGCGAGGCGCAACGGCGGCGCGCGCTGGGTAATCGTCTGGTGGCCCAAGAGGCGATCGATCAGGCCGACAGCGCCCTGGCGGCGGCGCGTCAACAACTGGCGCGAGCGCAGGCGACACGCACATTGGCTCAACTCGATGTCGAGCGTAGCGTGGTACGGGCCCCCGCCGACGGTTGGGTGACGAACCTCCAAGTCCACGGTGGCGAGTTTATCCAGCGCGGCGCGAACGCCGTGGCGCTGATCAAGCAGCACAGTTTCTATGTCTTGGCCTATATGGAGGAGACTAAGCTGGCCGGAGTACAGCGTGGTGAGGCGGCGGCGATCACGCCGTTGGGCAGCGATCGCGTCCTGCATGGAACGGTGGACAGCATCTCGGCCGGGGTCAATGACAGCAGCGCGACGCCGGGGCGCAAGGGATTGGCGGCGGTAGACTCCAACCTTGAGTGGGTGCGCCTGGCGCAGCGGGTACCGGTACGCATTCGGCTGGATGCGGCGGCCCAGGCTCATCCTTATCCGGCCGGCACCACCGCGACGGTGGTGATCGGTCGCAGTGAGGTGACGCCAGCGCCGTTGCGCCATCTGCTACAGCGCCTGCGAGAGCTGGGTTAAGCGAGGGGAACGACCGGATGCATCCACTTTCGATCCGCCTGCGTTTCGCCTGCAAACTGACGCTGGCGATCCTGATGGCCTTATTGCTCGGCTTCGCCTTCGGGCTCTCTACGCCCCGCTGGTCGGCCTTGACCGCCGCCTTGGTCGCCGCCGGTCCCGCCTTCGCCGCTGGCGGGGAGCCCTTCGCCGGCGCCATCCGCTATCGTGGTTGGCTGCGCATCATCGGCACCCTGATTGGCTGCCTGTGTGCGCTGCTGTTGATGATGATCTTCATCCGCGCGCCGTTGCTGATGCTGCTGCTGTGCTGCCTATGGGCCGGGGTGTGTACCTGGCTGTCGTCGCTGGTGCGCATCGAGAACGCCTACGCCTGGGGACTCTCCGGCTACACGACGCTGATCATCGTGATCTCCTGCCTCACCGAGCCGCAGTTTATTCTGCAATTGGCGTTGGAGCGTTGCGGCGAGATCGTGTTGGGTATCGTCTGTGCCATATTGGCGGATACCCTGCTGGCACCACGCTCGGTCAAGGGCGAGGTGGATCGGGTGGTCGGCGGGCTATTGCTGAACCACTGGCAACTCCTGCAGCGTTGTGTGGTGAACGACGATCGCGCGGCGCTCGATCGCCACTGGCATACCCTGATGCGTGAGGGCCAGGCGTTGGAGGGGATGCGAGCGAGCCTGGCCTTGGAGTCGCTACGTTGGCAGGCAACCTGCCGCCGCCTGACGCATCTGCATACCCTGACCCTGAGTCTGATCACGCGGGCGTGTGAGATCTGCCTACAGCGCGAGCGGCAGCCGCTGCCCAGCTGCTTTCAGGCGTTGATCAGTGTTCCACTGACCACCCCGGCCGAGGCGTATCAGCGTTTGAAGCGGCTGCGTCGTCTCTTGGCGGCGTATGGCGGTAGCCGCGTCTCCCCGGCGTTGATCGCCTGGATCGCCGCCGCCAGCCAGTTACAGTGGCTGAGTAAGGGCGTCGTGAGCGCGGTGCCCATCGGCCAACAGGAGGCGGCGCTGCTGCGTCAGGGCGCGCCAGGGCGCCCGCTGCGCACCAGCGTGGGGCGCCATGCGTTGATCAACGGGGTGCGTACCTGGCTGGCTACCACGCTGGGGACGCTGTTCTGGCTATGGAGCGGCTGGCAGGCCGGCAGTGGCTGTATGATCATGATCGCGGTCGTCACGTCGTTGGCCGTGCGTACGCCGAACCCGCGTATGGCGGCGATCGACTTCTTGCTGGGGGCGTTGCTGGCGTTGCCTATCGGCGCCCTGTATTACCTGCTGATCTTGCCCGCCACCGAGCAGAGCCTGATGCTGCTATGCCTGAGCCTCGGGACGCTGACCTTTCTCTGTGGGATGGAGGTGCAGAAGCGCCGTCTCGGTTCGCTGGGAACCCTGGCGTCGACGCTCAACATCCTGGTGTTAAGCAACCCGATGCATTTTCCGCTACAGAGCTTTCTCGACAACGCCCTCGGTCAGGTGATCGGCTGTGCGCTGGCGTGGCTGGTCTTGCTGCTGGTACGCGATCACTCGCGTGTACATACCGGGCGGATGGTGCAACGTCGCCTGCTATGTGCCGCGCTGGCGACGCTGGGTGCGAAGGGCACTCGCGGCAATCTGTTGCCTGCGTTATATCGTCAGTTGGCGATGGTCTTAACGCTGTTTCCCGAGGATATCGCCCGTTATCGCCTCGCCTTGACGCTGATCGTGTTGCGCCAAAGCCTGCACCAGGCGGCGCTACCCTGTGATAGCGCGCGCTTGCAGGCACTACGCCAGGCCGCCGTTGGGCTGAGCGCCTCGTCAGCGATACGCCGCGCGCTGGCCCTGCGCCAGGTGGTTCGGCACTTAGCGGCCTATGCCGAGGCGTGGGATGCCGCCGGGCGTGAGGCCGCCCAGATCCAGCCACTGCGGCAGCTACAGCGCGTGTTGCATCGCTATCGCGCGGTGTTGCTGAATTAGGCAAGATGGCGCTTGTTTAAGCAGAAAACCGTTTGCGCCGCATCAAATCTCCCTACATTTTGTGCTTGCGGTGCGGCGGTCGCTGAGTATAATGCCGGACAATTTGCCGGGAGAGAGCATGAAAAACAGTATCGGTCACCGTGGTTTGTCGGTCGTGATGCGGCCGCAGCACCTGCCCAACCCGGGCAGCCACCAGCCGTTTTTCTCCCGTCGCATTCTCGATCGTGGAAAACCCCTCATTTGAGGGGTTTTTTTTTGCCCGTAAGACGGCAAGGCGAAAAATTAACCCGAGTGAACAGTCTGCCAGCGCCGCGTGACGCCGGCGCCTGAATAGGAGAGTAAAGAATGGCCAATCCCTTGTATCTAAAAGATATTATCTCCATCAACGATCTGAGCCGCAGTGAACTGGAGCTGGTGCTGGCGACCGCCGCCCGCCTGAAGGCCGAGCCGCAGCCGGAACTACTGCGCCACAAGGTGATCGCCAGCCTGTTCTTCGAAGCCTCGACGCGTACTCGTCTCTCTTTCGAGACCGCGATGCATCGCCTCGGCGCCTCGGTGGTGGGCTTCGCCGATAGCAGCAACACCTCGCTGGGCAAGAAGGGGGAGACGCTGGCGGATACCATCTCGGTGATCGGGAACTATGTGGATGCCATCGTGATGCGTCACCCGCAGGAGGGGGCCGCGCGCCTGGCGACGGAGTTCTGTGGCCGCATTCCGGTGGTTAACGCCGGTGATGGTGCCAACCAGCATCCGACCCAGACGCTGCTGGATCTGTTTACCATTCAGGAGACGCAGGGACGGTTGAACAACATCAGCATCGCCATGGTCGGCGACCTGAAGTATGGCCGTACCGTGCATTCACTGACCCAGGCGCTGGCTAAGTTCGAGGGTAATCGCTTCTTCTTCATCGCCCCGCAGGCGCTGGCGATGCCGGACTATATTCTGGCGATGCTGGAGGAGAAGGGCATCACTTACAGTCTGCATGAAACCATCGAAGAGGTGATGCCGCAGCTGGATATCCTGTACATGACCCGCGTGCAGAAAGAGCGTCTGGACCCTTCGGAGTACGCTAACGTCAAGTCGCAGTTCATCCTGCGCGCCGCTATGCTGGAGTCGGCACGCGACAACCTGAAGGTGTTGCATCCGCTGCCGCGTATCGACGAGATCACTACCGATGTCGACACCACCCCCTACGCTTACTACTTCCAGCAGGCAGGCAACGGTATCTTTGCCCGCCAGGCGTTGCTGGCCCTGATCCTGAATGCCGAACTGAATTTCTAAGGGAGAGATGAGATGACTCACGACAATAAACTACAAGTTGAAGCGATTAACTGCGGCACCGTCATTGACCATATCCCGGCCCGCATCGGCTTTAAGCTGTTGACCCTGTTTAAACTGACCGAGACCGACCAGCGTGTCACCATCGGCCTGAACCTGCCCTCCAATGCCCAGGGGAGCAAGGATCTGATCAAGATCGAGAACGTGTTCCTCACCGAGGCCCAGGTCAACCAGCTGGCGATCTACGCGCCACGTGCCACCGTCAACTGCATCGAAAACTATGAGGTGGTGCGCAAGATGGTACCGAGCCTGCCGGAGCGTATCGATGAGGTGTTGAGCTGCCCGAACAGCAACTGCATCAGCCGCAGCGAGCCGGTACACTCCAGCTTCAGCGTGCGCGCCCGCGACGGCGAGGTGTTGCTCAAGTGCAAGTATTGCGAGAAAGAGTTCGAGCACCACGCGGTGATGGAGCAGTAAAGCGCCTCTTCCGCCATACGATGTGCGTCGCGGGTGGGCGCGATGCCCATCGTGGGAGATGCAGGGGAAAAATGACGACCTGCGTCATTGAGAGGATGGGGGCGGACTCCCTATAATGGGGGCGGTTACCGGAGTCCCTCGGTAACGGCCCATCCATCATCCCTAAGGAGCAGATATGTCTGGTATTATCAGCACTGAGCACGCGCCGGCCGCCATTGGACCCTATGTTCAGGGCGTTGATCTGGGCAACATGGTCATCACCTCCGGTCAGATCCCGGTCGATCCGAAAACTGGCCTGGTCGCGGACGATGTCGCTGCCCAAGCGCGCCAGTCGCTGGAGAACGTCAAGGCGATCGTCGAAGCCGCTGGCCTGAGCGTGGCCAACATCGTGAAGACGACGGTATTCGTCAAGGATCTGAATGACTTTGCGACGGTGAATGCCACCTATGAAGCGTTCTTCAAGGAGCATAACGCCCCGTTCCCGGCCCGTTCTTGCGTCGAAGTGGCTCGTCTGCCGAAAGATGTGAAGATCGAAATCGAAGCCATCGCGCTGCGTCGCTGATGACGTCGGTCAGCCCATTCGGGCTGACCGTCTCTTACCGGTGCTCACCGGGATTAACTCTCGCCCTCTACCGGTTCCTCTTTGCCGAAGAACAGCTCGGTGATCAGCTTATTGTCGATCGGCTCTCCGCTCAGGGTTCGTACCAACAGCTCGCTGCCCAACTGCTGTAGCGAGAACACCATATCCGGCTGTACCCGCTTAATCTTCTGGAGATGCTTACTGGCGTTGACCAGCGAGATGGTCTTGGTGCCGCTCCCCGCCACCTCTTTGGCCGCCAGGACGATAAAGGCGTTCTCCGCGTCATCTTCGCGCAGCGCCAGGATGTAGAGCGCCCGTGGTGCGCCTGCCTCCGTCAGCACCTCGGCGCTGGAGGGGTCGCCAACCACCACGTCGGCGTCCTGGGGATACTCGTGCGGGATCCCCATCGGCACGATGGCGGTGATGGCGTCGCCGCGCGCTTTCAATCCGTTGTAGATACTGAGGGCCAGCGGCGAGGCGCCGGCGATGATAAAGTGGTTTTTCCGCATCACGTGAGAGATCCTGCCTTTAACCATGCGTTTAAGATTGCCGCCGATCACCGGGCCGATGATGGCGCTGACTGAGGTGGCGAATACCGTAATCCCCATCACGATCACCGAGAGGGTGAACAGCCGTGCCGTCGCGGTATAGGGCACGATATCGCCGTAACCGACGGTCGACATGCTAACCACCGAGAAGTAGAAGGCGGTGACCACGTCGAGGATCGGCGGCTTGAACTCATCGCCCAGATAGAGCGAGCCGAAGAGGGCGTAGATCAGCAACGAGACAAAGCTGACTAAGGCGAACAGAGAACCGGCCGCCAGACTGGCCCGGTCGAAGCGCTCCCAATAGCGGATCAGCAGAGCCAGTAACACCAGGGTATATAGCGTCAGGTTATGGCTGTAGTTCTCTAGGCTGGTCAGCGAGATATCCTGCCAGGTCCACTGGCTGAAGTCATGCCACAGCAGGCGCACCAGATCTTGGGCCTGCCAGATGGGCAGGCTGGGATCCTGGATCAGCGACAAGATGGCGATGGCGAGCAGCAGCAGCAGGGTGAATGCCCAGGCGACACGGGCGCGTAACACCAGGCCGATGGACATCAGGATCAGCGCCACCCCCAGCATTACCCGCGGGATCTCCAACAGGTTCACCATGGAGAGCGCCTCTTTCCAACTGTGGAAGGTCTGCAAGGCGCCGGGGACATAACGAAACGCCTGGATCACCACCGGTTCGGCAAACAGGTAGCCTTCGAGGGCGACCAATAGGGCGAGAACCCAAGAGGGGTGAAACAGGTTATAGACGCGGTGGAACAGTCTTTTCATGGCGATTCGTGCTAAAGGAAATAATAAAAAGTGTAACGCGAATATGCGTTTATGAATAGGGCGACCCGCCAGAGCGGCGGGTCGCGGAGCGGTGAAAAATAAAAATCAGAAAAAGCCCTGCGCCCGGTCGCTGTAGCTGACCAGTAGGCACTTGGTCTGCTGGTAGTGTTCCAGCATCATCTTATGGGTCTCGCGGCCAATCCCCGATTGCTTGTAGCCGCCGAAGGCGGCGTGGGCCGGGTAGGCGTGGTAACAGTTGGTCCAGACGCGACCGGCCTGAATACCCCGCCCCATCTGGTAGGCCAGGGTGCCGTTACGCGTCCAGACACCGGCGCCGAGACCATAGTGGCTATCGTTAGCCAACGCCAGCGCCTCATCGCGATCGCGGAAGGTGGTCACCGCCAGCACCGGGCCGAAGATCTCCTCTTGGAAGATGCGCATCGCGTTGTCACCGCGCAGGATGGTGGGTTGCAGGTAGTAGCCTTGGGCCAACGCCCCCTCCAGGCGCTGCACGCCGCCGCCGGTCAGTAACTGCGCCCCCTCCTGCTGCCCCAGGGCGATGTAGTTCAGGATGGTTTCCATCTGGCCGGCGGAGACTTGGGCGCCCATCTGGGTATGGGGATCGAGGGGGTTGCCACAGCGAATGGCCTCGACGCGCCGCAGGGCCCGCTCGATGAAGCGCTCGTAGATCGACTCCTGGATCAGCGCCCGGCTGGGACAGGTGCAGACCTCGCCCTGGTTGAAGGCGAACATGGCTAACCCCTCCAATGCCTTGTCGAAGAAGGCATCCTCCCGATCCATCACATCCTCGAAGAAGATATTGGGCGATTTTCCGCCCAGCTCCAGGGTCACCGGGATCACATTCTGGGCGGCGTAGCCCATGATGCGTTGGCCGACTTCGGTCGAGCCGGTAAAGGCGACTTTGGCGATACGCGGCGAGGTGGCCAGGTACTCGCCGATATCGCCCCCTGAGCCGTTGACCACGTTGATTACCCCAGGCGGGAGCAGGTCGCCGATAAACTCCATCAGTACCAGGATCGACATCGGGGTCAGTTTGGCGGGCTTGAGGACCACGCAGTTACCGGCAGCCAGCGCCGGCGCCAGTTTCCAGCAGGCCATCAACAGTGGGAAGTTCCAGGGAATGATCTGGCCGACGACGCCGAGGGGCTCATGGAAGTGGTAGGCGACGGTCTCATGGTCCAGCTCGCTAATTCCGCCCTCTTGGGCGCGAATACAGGCGGCGAAGTAACGGAAGTGGTCGATGGCCAGCGGTACGTCGGCGTTGAGGGTCTCGCGGATCGGCTTGCCGTTGTCCCAGGTCTCGGCGTGGGCCAGCTGCACCAGGTGCTGCTCCATACGATCGGCGATCTTATTCAGCAGGGTGGCGCGCTGCTGCACCGAGGTCTCCCCCCAGGCTTGGCGGGCGGCATGGGCGGCATCTAATGCCAGATCGACGTCGCGCCGCCCCGAGCTGGCAATCTCACACAGGGGTTGGCCGGTGATGGGCGTTAGGTTGATGAAGTAGTGGCCGTCGACGGGCGCTTGCCACTGGCCGTTGATGAAGTTGTCGTAGCGCGCCTTGAGTTGTAGCGGAGAGCCGGCGCTGGCCGGTGTAAAGGGGTGGTGATCGGTCATTACTGTCTCCTTGGCAGATGGCGCCAGCGAGGCTGGCGGGTAACAGGCAATAACGCAGTCATCCTGTCAGCATAGGCGGCATTCCGCCGCCTCGACACCGACCACCGAGTAATATCCGCTGTGGCTCACAGATTTAGCAACTTTTTCGCATCACTTAATTGACTTCATCGCTACAGAAGAGCGCACGATCGCGTAACAGATGGTCGTTGGCGCGTCGCCGAGTGAAGCCGCTGCGATCGAAGAACTCGAGGATCTGTACCGCCAGCTTACGGCCAATGCCGAGCTGATCACGGAAGTCGGCCGCGCTGGTGCTGCCTTGGCGGACATCCATCTGGCGGATCAGATCGGCGAATTGGTAGAGGCGTTCGGTACGATAGTAGCGGTCACGCACCACGGCGGTGATGTGGCCGAGCAGCGCCGCCTGGCGTAGCGTTTGGCGCATCTCATCCTCCTCGGCGCCGAGCGTGGTCGCCAGATCGCGCACCCACCAGGGGTCATCGGCAAACAGTGGGGCGGCGCGTTGCCACAGGGCGAGCTGTGGCGGCGTCATGGCGATGTTGTGCTGCGGTAGATGTAACCACCCCCGGCTGTTGCACAGCGCCCCTTCGGCCAGCAACTCGCCGAGGAGATGGAACACCAGGCTTTCCGCTTCGGTCGGCAGCGCCATGCGTCGCAGGCGAGCGCGCCCGACACCGAGCTGATCGCCATGCTGTTGATGGTATTGCGCCAGCGTCTCCAGCAGGCGTTGGCGCAGCTGCTCTGCCGTCGTCCGACTGAGCAGATGGTCGCCGACCAGCAGCAGATCGTCGCGCGCCAGCAGCGCCTGACAGGCGCTGTCGCTCAGTTGACGCGCCCAACCCAGCTCGGCGACGCTGAGCGTCGCGTTGGGCAAGCGTAACGCCAGCACCGCGGCATCGTCGCTCGCTTGTGTCAGGCGACGTAGCGTCTCGAGGAAGGCGGGTTGGCGCTTACCCCGGCGTGGCGCCGTGAGCTGTAACACCCGCGCGGCCCCTAGGGTGTGGCGCGCCGCGATGTCGCGCAGGATCAGCGTGTCGCCCTCCGCCAGCCACAGGGGCTGATCGAGGATCAGCTCCGCCAGATCCTCCCCTTGGGCGGTGGAGTGCGTCTCCAGCAGCGAGAGGCGCCCGGTGATGTGGCGGGCGGCATGGTGCAGATGCAACGGTTGCCAGTGTTGCAACGGGGCGACGCCATCCAACGCCACCAGGATCCGTTGGGCCGGCGGAACGGCGGGACGTTGGGCCAGTAGCCAGTCGCCGCGTTGGATCTGCGCCTTCTCGACGTCACCGCTGATGTTCAGCGCCACACGTTGGCCCGCCTCGGCCTCCAGGGTGTCGCGATTCTGGGCGTGCAGGGTACGTACCCGCACCGGCTTGTCGCAGCCAGTCAGCCACAGGGTATCGCCGACGCGTACTCGGCCCGCCAGCGCGGTACCGGTCACCACCAAGCCACTGCCTTTGACGCTGAAGGCGCGGTCGATGGCCAAGCGGAAGCGGCGATCGACGCGGGCCGGAGCCGCACTCTGGCTAAGCAGGTGTTGACGCAGGGCGTCGATGCCCAGGCCGCTGAGGGCATCCGTCTCGAACAGCGGCGCGTCGGGCCAGCCCTGCTCGGCCAGCAGGGCCTGCACCTGGGCGCGAACTCGTGCTCGCTGCGCCTCATCCGCCCGCGTCGCCTTGGTCAGCGCCACGGTCAGTGTCGGGCGCCCCGCCAGACGCAGCAGCAGTAAATGTTCGCGCGTCTGCGCCATCACGCCGTCATCGCAGGCGACCACCAGCAGGGCGTGTGGGATGCCGCCGATGCCGGCTAACATGTTGGCGAGAAACTTCTCATGTCCGGGCACGTCGATAAAGCCGAGCACGCGTCCATCCGCCAAGGGGAGGTAGGCGTAGCCGAGATCGATGGTCATGCCGCGCCGTTTCTCTTCCGGTAGACGGTCGGTATCGACCCCAGTCAAGGCGTGCAGTAGGGTGGTTTTGCCGTGATCGACGTGTCCGGCGGTAGCGATGATCATTGGCACAGCTCCTGTAGTAACGCCTGTTCATCTTCTAGGCAACGGAGATCGAGCCACAGTTTACCCTCCTGGATCCGGCCGATGACCGGGCAAGGCAGGGCGCGCCAGCGTTCGGCCAGCGCCGTCAGGGTGCCGCCGCGTCCATCGCGAGGCGTGATGGTAATGGCGTAGCTGGGCAGGCGATCCACCGGTAGCGAGCCGCTGCCGATCTGAGAGAGGCACGCCTCCAACGCCAGGTCGAATGTCGCCTGGTAGTGGGGGCGTAGCTGGCTGAGTAGGCGTTCGCCGCAGGCGGCGATCGCACCGGCCTCGCGCGTCAGGTGGCGCAAGGTGGGCAGCGCCTGGCTCAGTTTCTCCGGCTGTTGATAGAGTTGCAGGGTGGCGTCCAGCGCCGCCAGGGTCATCTTGCCACAGCGTAGGGCGCGCTTGAGCGGATGGCGTTGCAGGCGGCGGATCAGATCGCGCCGTCCCACGATGATCCCAGCCTGCGGCCCGCCCAGTAGCTTGTCGCCGGAGAAGCTGACCAGATCGACGCCGTCGGCCAGCAGGCGTTGCGGCATCGGTTCGGCCGGCAGGCCGTAGCGGGTCATGTCCAGCAGCGAACCGCTGCCCAGATCGCTGATCACCGGCAGGCCATGCTCATGCCCCAAGGCGACCAGCTCGGCCTCGCCGACGGCGGCGGTGAAGCCGCTGATGGCGTAGTTGCTGGTATGCACCTTCATCAACAGCGCACTCTGTTCATTGATGGCCTGGCGGTAGTCGTGCAGATGAGTGCGGTTGGTGGTGCCCACCTCATGCAGGCGGCAGCCGGCTTGGGTCATCACGTCAGGGATGCGGAAGGCGCCGCCGATCTCCACCAGTTCACCGCGCGAGACGATCACCTCGCGTCCCGGCGCCAGGGCGGCCAGCATCAGTAGCACCGCCGCCGCGTTGTTGTTCACCAGGCAGGCATCCTCGGCTCCGGTCAGGGCGCACAGCCGATCGGCGATGGCGCGGTCGCGGTGGCCGCGTCCGGCATCGTCCAAATCGTACTCCAGGGTGACCGCGCTCTCCATCGCCTGGCTGGCGGCGGCGATAGCCTGCTCGGCCAGCAGCGCCCGCCCCAGGTTGGTATGCAGTACCGTTCCGGTCAGATTGAAGACTCGGCGCAGGGCGGGGGTGAGGGCGGTGGCGATCTGCCTGGCACAGGCCTGCGCCCAGTCCACGCACCAGTCGGGTAACGCCTGATGCTGTTGAATGGCATCGCGGGCCTGCTGTTGCAGCGCCCGCAGGGTCTGGGTCACGAGTTGACTGCCGTATTGCGCCTGTAGGGCGACGCAGGGCGGCGTACGCAACAGGGTGTCGATCGCGGGGATCTGGCTGTAAAGCGCCTGATGATCTGAACTCATTGGACTATTCCGTACCTTTATCTGCTAGCTACGCTGGGCGACATTTCCCCCATGATAAAGGCTGGCGGCGGAGGAATACAGTGACATGCCGCCGCCGGTGTCCGCCTTAGTCGGCAGGCGGTACGGTCCGCAGGAAGCTGTCGCGTTGGAATAGACGTTCCGCCAGGCAGACCAAGGCCGGGCGCCCGACACACCAGTTGGGATAGACGCGGCGGAAGTTGAGGTAGCTCAGGCAGCAGCCGGTGGCGATATCCGCCAGGTTGAGTTCTGGCCCATTCAGCCAGCGCCGTTCGGCGACCTGCCGCTCTAGCGCATCCAATCCGCGCTGGATCTTGGCGCGTTGGCGTTGTAGTTCCGCGCTATCTTGGCGCTCCGCCGGACGGCGTAGCTCGCGGACGATGGTGACGGCGGCGTCGCAGATCCCATCGGCCAACGCCTCGACCTGGCGTACACGCAACGCCTCGGTACGATCCTGCGGCAGGAAACGGGGGGCCGCCGTCAACGCGTCGAGGTACTCGGCGACCAGAGGGGAGTCGAAGACGATCTCCCCGTCGTCGGCGATCAGGGCCGGAACCTTACCCAGCGGATTGACGGCGAGCACGCGTGCGTCGTCGAGATAGGGGTTGTCGCTGACGAATTCGAAGGTGAGCTGCTTCTCCAACAGCAGCACAAAGATCTTACGCACAAAGGGACTGGTATAGCTGCCGATCAGTTTCATGCGGGCCTCCGGTTAGCGGGCGGCGCGTGCGCAAAGGGGAAGGGGATGCGCCGCCGTGCTCTAGTATGGCAGAGTTTTGATCGATGAGACTGTGCTCGCGTTGGCGAGAATGAACTCGACGCGAGTGGGCGGGGGAGCGTGTCGCTGAGGCATGGCGATGATGACGCCCGACCCGCCACAATGCGAGGAGAGGGGAGAGGTGCCGCTATCCCCCCGGTGACGACTTACTGATGCTGCCCCTGCTTCTGCAGGAATTGCACGCCTTTGTCCGGGAAGTCGGTGAATACCCCATCGACGCCCGCCTGGTTGTAGATCACCTCATACAGCTGGTCGACGTTGCTCACGTAGTCCGGCAGCTTATCGGCCCGGATGGTGTAGGGGTGGACCGCCATCTTGTTGGCATGCGCCTCCTTCACCATTTCCGTCAGCTTGATGTCGCCCTTGCGTGAGTCGGCGCTGACCAGCATGTGGTAATCCGGCCCGATGCCGTCGGCATATTGGGCGATCTGTTTCATCGCGCCCGGTTTAAACATCCAGTCGTAGCTGTAGTTGACCCAGGTACCGTCCGGCTTCTTCTCTTGGGTTTCGTTCCAGTCGGTGTAGGCGATCAACTGTACTAGCTTGAGGTTCTGTCCGTTCTTCGGCATCAGCTCATGCTTGATACGTTTGAGCTCGTTGGCATCGAAGCATTGCAGGTAGACGTTGTCATCCTTAGCGCTATAGCCGTACTGTTTGAGGACTTGCAACACCTTGGCGGAGATGTCTTTACCCTCCTGCTGGTGGAACCACGGCGCCTTGATTTCGGGGTAGATGCCGATGTTCTTACCGGTCGAGTGGTTGAGCCCCTGGACAAACTCGATCTCCTCCTCAAAGGTATGCACGCGGAAGTCGGATTTCCCCATCGGGAAGCGGCCCGGATAGCTCTGTACTTTCTTACCCTTTTCGAGATCGAACCCTTCGGTGAATTTGAGCGATTTGATCTCATCTAAGGTGAAGTCGATGGCGTAGTAGCGGCCATCCTTACGCGCTCGGTTGGGGAAGCGCTCGGCGACGTCGGTTACCCGGTCCAGATAGTGGTCATGTAACACCACCAACTGATCGTCCTTGGTCATCACCAGGTCCTGCTCTAGAAAATCAGCGCCTTGGGCGTAGGCCATCGCCTTGGCTGGCAGGGTATGCTCCGGCAGATAGCCGCTGGCGCCACGGTGAGCGATGACCACTTTATCATTCGCGGCATAGGCGCTCATCGCCAAGGTGCCGCCGAGCAGGAGACTGGCTACTATTGCATTAATTTTCATAGAATTATCCTTATCTCTGGTGGGGTTAAGGCTACAAAAAAGGCTGCACCCCGCATGCGCGGCACAGCCTTCGGTTAAGCAGGACGGCGCATGAGGCGCCGCCGTTGAGGCTTAGGCTCGCTTCTCTGCTTGCTCGCGCAGATGCTGTTTGTGCTCGTTGATCATCACCACCAGCAGCAGGATGACGGCCAGGATGCCGCCGCCGATCATCACCATGAAGCCACCGTTCCAGCCGAAGAAGTCGACGGTGTAACCGACGATGGCGCTGGCGGCCACGGAGCCACCCAGGTAGCCGAACAGGCCGGTGAAGCCTGCCGCGGTACCGGCCGCTTTCTTCGGTGCCAGTTCCAGGGCGTGCAGGCCGATCAGCATCACCGGACCATAGATCAGGAAGCCGATGATGATCATGCAGGTCATATCGACGTTGGGGTTACCCGCCGGGTTAAGCCAGTAAACGATGGTGGCGATGGTGACCAGGGTCATAAAGAACACCCCGGTGGCACCACGGTTACCGCGGAAGACCTTGTCAGACATCCAGCCGCAGATAAGGGTCCCTGGGATACCGGCATACTCGTACAGGAAGTAGGCCCAGGAGGACTTATCCAGCGCGAAGTGTTTCACCTCTTTCAGGTAGGTCGGTGACCAGTCCAGGATGCCGTAACGCAGCAGATAGACAAATACGTTGGCGATGGCGATATACCACAGCAGCTTGTTGGGGAAGACATACTGCATGAAGATCTGCTTGGCGGTCAGCTCCTGCTCCGCCTTGGCGGAGTAGTCGTCCGGGTAGTCGTTCTTATACTCTTCGATCGGCGGCAGGCCGCAGGATTGCGGGGTGTCACGCATCATGGCGAAGGCGAACAGGGCGACCAGGATGGCGGCGAAGGCGGGCATATAGAGTGCGGCATGCCAGTCGTTGAACCAGGCCATCCCCAGCAGGAACAGCAGCGGCGGCAGGCCACCGCCCACGTTATGGGCGCAGTTCCATACCGACACGATCCCGCCGCGCTCCTTCTGCGACCACCAGTGCACCATGGTACGGCCACACGGCGGCCACCCCATTCCCTGGAACCAGCCGCACAAGAACAGCAGTACGAACATCACCATGATGCTGGAGGTGGCCCACGGGACGAAGCCCATCACCAACATCACCACGGCGGCCAGGATCAGGCCGGCTGGCAGGAAGACGCGCGGGTTGGAGCGGTCAGAGACCGACCCCATGATGAATTTAGAGAAGCCGTAAGCGATGGAGATGCCGGAGAGGGCAAAACCGAGATCGCCACGGGAGAAGCCTTGCTCGACCAGGTAGGGCATCGCCAGGGTGAAGTTTTTACGCACCAGGTAGTAAGCGGCGTAGCCAAAGAAGATCCCCATAAAAATCTGCCAGCGCAGACGACGATAGGTCGGGTCTATCTGCGCGTCTGGCAACCGCGACTTATGCGCCGCGGGCTTAAACATGCTTAACATAACTCTCTCCGATGACGTTATTTATTGTTTGTTTGGTCCTAAATCCGCTTCCCCAGTGAAATCGGTTAAGGCACACGCTCATAGGTAAAAAAACAAAATAGGCGCGCCTAGCAGTGAATTATGCCGCCAGATACCCTTTTCGTTTTCATTTTCGAGCGCAGGATAGGCAATTGCGAACAATCAGACTGTGAGAGAGTCCTCATATTGTTACACTTTTATGAAATTGAGCGACAAATTAACCGATTGAGTAAAAAAATAAGGTAATTTGTATGATATATGCGTCGCGCTAGGGTGATATTGATCACATTGATGAGCTTTTATGGTCTTTCTATTTTCGTTTTGTGCGCGTATTTGCTCCTTATCAAACATTTTTAGTCCGCAATATGGCTTACTAAGCGCATTACCACTCTTTGGCTTGGGAGCCACTCATGTTACAGAGCCCCGCATCACAGGAAACTGACGTCGTCATTATCGGCGGCGGCGCCACCGGCGCCGGTATCGCCCGTGACTGCGCGCGCCGCGGCCTGCGTTGTATTCTGCTGGAGCGTCACGACATCGCCACGGGCGCGACAGGCCGTAATCATGGTTTGCTACACAGCGGTGCCCGTTATGCGGTGACCGACGGTGAATCAGCGCGTGAATGTATTGAAGAGAACCGCATTCTAAAACGCATCGCCCGCCACTGTGTCGAGCGCACCGATGGGTTGTTTATCACCTTGCCGGAAGACGATCTGGCCTATCAACCGCGTTTTGTCGAGGCCTGCCGGGCCGCCGGTATCGAGGCGCAGGCCATCGATCCGGCTGAGGCGCTGCGCCTTGAGCCGGCGGCTAACCCGCGTCTGATTGGGGCGGTACGTGTGCCGGATGGCACGGTCGACCCTTTCCGCCTGACGGCGGCCAACATGCTGGATGCGCGCGAACATGGCGCCCAGGCACTGACCTATCACGAAGTGTGTGGCCTGCTGCGCCAAGGCGATCGGGTCAACGGGGTGCGCGTTCTCGACCATAAGTCGGGGCAGCGCTACGACATTCACGCGCAGATCGTGGTGAATGCCGCCGGGATCTGGGGGCAGCACATCGCCGAATACGCCGATCTGCGCATCAAGATGTTCCCCGCCAAGGGGGCGCTGCTGATCCTCGGCCACCGCATCAACAACATGGTGATCAACCGCTGCCGTAAGCCGGCGGATGCCGACATCCTGGTGCCGGGCGACACCATCTCGCTGATCGGCACCACCTCGACCCATATCGACTACGATCAGATCGATAACATGCTGGTCACGCCGCAGGAGGTCGATGTCCTGATCCGTGAAGGCGAAAAGTTGGCGCCGAAGCTGGCGGCAACCCGCATCCTGCGCGCCTATGCCGGGGTTCGTCCGTTGGTGGCCAGCGACGATGACCCGAGCGGTCGTAACGTGAGCCGCGGTATCGTGCTGCTCGATCACGCCGCGCGCGATGGGATGGAGGGGTTCATCACCATCACCGGCGGCAAGCTGATGACCTACCGGTTGATGGCCGAATGGGCCACGGATAAGGTGTGCGAGAAGTTGGGCGTCACCACGCCCTGTACCACCGCCAGCGAGCCGCTGCCTGGCTCTGAACAGTCGGCTGAAGAGACGCTGCGCAAGGTGATCTCCCTACCGGCGCCGATCCGCGGCTCGGCGGTGTATCGCCATGGCGATCGCGCCGACCGTCTGCTGAGCGGCGATCGGTTGAATAGCAGCCTGGTATGCGAGTGCGAGGCGGTGACCGCCGGTGAGGTCCGCTACGCGGTCGACTCCCTGACGGTGAATAACCTGGTGGATCTGCGCCGTCGTACCCGAGTGGGGATGGGGACCTGCCAGGGCGAGCTGTGCGCGTGCCGCGCCGCCGGTCTGCTGAATCGCTTTAAGGTCACCACGCCGCAACAATCCATCGAGCAGCTCTCTCACTTCCTGAACGAGCGTTGGAAGGGGATCCGCCCGATCGCTTGGGGCGATGCATTACGCGAAAGCGAATTTACCAGTTGGGTTTACCAGGGGTTGTGCGGTATGGATGCCGTGCCGCCGCAGCGTGGGGAGAATGACGATGAAATTTGATACGGTGATGATCGGCGGCGGTCTGGCCGGTTTGGTGTGCGGCATTCGCCTGGCGGAGGCCGGACAGCGTTGCGCCATCGTCAGCGCCGGGCAGAGCGCGTTGCACTTCTCCTCCGGCTCCTTCGATCTGTTGTCGCGCCTGCCGGATGGTACGGCGGTCACCGAGCCGTGTGCGGCGATCGACGAGCTGCAGCGTCAGGCGCCGCAGCACCCCTATAGCCTGCTGGGCGGCGAGCACTTTTCCCGTTATGCGCTGGAGGCCGAGCGCCTGCTGGAGCGTAGCGGTCTGGCGCTGGTCGGCGATCATCGACGCAACCACCTGCGGGTGACCCCGCTGGGGACCCGTCGCCTGACTTGGTTGAGCCCGAATGAGGTGCCGGTCAGCGATGTGGCGAGCGCGCTGCCGTGGCAACGTATTCTGGTGGCGGGCATCGAGGGATTTCTCGACTTCCAGCCGCAATTGGTGGCGGGTTCCCTACAGGAGCAGGGTGCGCATTGCCAGGTGGTGGAGCTGACGCTGCCGGCGTTGGATCGCCTACGCGCCAACCCGAGCGAGTTCCGTGCGGTCAACATCGCCCGGGTGCTCGACGTGGCGGAGAATCGCCGCCTGCTGGCCGACGAACTCAATCGCCACGCGGCCGACGTCGACGCCATCTTCCTGCCCGCCTGTATCGGGGTGGATTGCGACGATGCCTTGGCGCAGCTACGCGCGGCGGTCTCACGCCCGTTGATGCTGTTGCCGACCCTGCCGCCGTCGGTGTTAGGGATCCATATTCATCAGCAGCTGCGCCGCCGTTTCCAGGCGTTGGGCGGCCTGATCATGCCGGGCGACACGGTGGTGAGTGCCGAGTGTGAGGCGGGGCGCGTGACGCGCCTGTATACCCGCAACCACGGCGACATTCCCTTGCGTCCTCGCCATGTGGTGCTGGCCAGCGGTAGCTTCTTTAGCAACGGGTTACGCGCCGACTTTGCCGGCGTGCGCGAGCCGGTGTTTGGCCTGGAGGTGATCGCGGAGGCCGAGCGTGGCGCGTGGTGCCAGGCATCGATGTTTGCCCCGCAACCCTATCTCCAATTTGGGGTGCGTACCGACGCCAGCCAACGCGCCCGCGTCGATGGCGCGACCCTGCATAACCTGTATGCCGCCGGCGCCGTGCTGGGCGGTTATGATCCGATCCATCAGGGCTGTGGCGCCGGGGTCTCCCTGCTTACCGCCCTGCACGCCGCGCAACAGATTTTGGCGGAGGAGGCACAATGAGTCTGCCTGCTGACAACAGCTTTGAACAATGCATCAAATGCACCGTGTGCACCACCTACTGCCCGGTGGCGAAGGTTAACCCGGCCTATCCCGGCCCGAAGCAGGCCGGCCCGGATGGCGAGCGTCTGCGGCTGAAAGATCCGCAACTGTATGATGAGGCGCTGAAGTATTGCACCAACTGTAAGCGTTGCGAGGTGGCCTGCCCGTCCGACGTGAAGATCGGCGACATCATCCTGCGCGCCAAGACCCAGTACGGTAATCACAAGCCGAAGCTGCGCGACGCCATCCTCAGCCATACCGATCTGATGGGGACGCTGTCGACGCCGTTCGCGCCGTTGATCAACGCCACCACCGGTCTGAAGCCGGTGCGTCAACTGCTGGATAAGGCGTTGAAGATCGACCATCGTCGTGAGTTGCCCAAATACTCCCACGGCACCTTCCGTAGCTGGATGCGCAAGCAGGCGAGCGAGCAGGCACGCTTCACGGAGCAGGTGGCGTTTTTCCACGGCTGCTACGTCAACTACAACCACCCGCAGCTGGGCAAGGATCTGGTGCGGGTATTTAATGCCATGGACATCGGGGTTCAACTGCTGTCGCGCGAGAAGTGCTGCGGCGTGCCGCTGGTGGCCAACGGCTTCATCGAGCAGGCCAAGAAGCAGGCGCGGGTGAACGCCGACTCCCTGAGCGAAGCGGTGTTAGAGAAGGGGATCCCGGTGGTGGCGACCTCGTCGAGCTGTACCTTTATGCTGCGCGACGAGTATCCACATGTGTTGGATATCGATACCACGCCGGTGCGGGATCGGGTGGAGCTGGCGACGCGTCATCTCTATCGCCTGCTCGACGCTGGCCGCACGCTGCCCCTCAAGCCGCTGAATCTGAAGATCGCCTACCATACGCCGTGCCATATGGAACGCATGGGATGGGCGCCCTATACCCTGGCGTTGTTGCAGATGATCCCCGGCGTCGAGCTGATCATCCTCGACTCTCAATGCTGCGGGATCGCCGGTACTTACGGTTTCAAGAAGGAGAACTACGAGACCGCCCAAGGCATCGGCGCCGGATTGTTCCGCCAGATCGAAGCCAGTGGGGTGGATCTGGTGGTGACCGACTGCGAGACCTGCAAGTGGCAGATCGAGATGTCAACCAGCAAGCGCTGCGAGCATCCGATCACCCTGCTGGCGCAGGCCTTGGCGTAAGGCTTGATACGCTATTTTCCCCTAACTTGTCATGATAATTTTTGAGTGAGTGTCCCTACTTGGTCTCGGCGGCTGCCGAGACCTTTTTTCTTTCTGGCGCCCGCACCGATAAATGTGGCGGGCGGCGCAGTTACGTCGTCCACTTCCCGATAAAATAAAACATGGTTTTATAAACAAAGGAATGAAAAATCATGTTGACGGGTAATGTTCACTACCTCGCCCAGATGCCCTATCTGCCGGTGGCGATCCGCCAGGCGATCGAGTATGTGATGGCCAACTTCAGCGCGGCGACGCCGGCAGGACGCTATGAGATCGACGCCCAGCGCCAGTTTGTCTTGATCGCCCACGACGAGACCGCCGCCGCCGAGACGCGCCGTGCCGAATACCACGCCCGCTATCTGGATGTGCAGATTGTGCTGGAGGGGCAGGAGGGTATGGGCTTTAGCAACCTGGCTCCTGGGGTGCCCGGCGAGGATCGGTTGGCGGATAAGGATATCGCCTTCCTGCCGCTGGGAGCAGGTGGCCTACAGGAGAAGTCTTTGACGTTGCAGCCGGGTGACTTTGTGGTGTTTTATCCGGGCGAGGTGCATAAGCCGTTGTGTGCGCTGGGGGCTCCCGCACCGGTGTGCAAGGCGGTGATCAAGCTGGATGCGCGTGCGCTCGGCCTGTTGGCCGACTAAGGGCGAGAGGGCGGTACGGCCAGGTAAGGCCGAGGCCGCCCCGATAGCGGCGTCAGGCGCCGGCCAGTGTCGCCACCATCACCGCCTTGATGGTATGCAGGCGGTTCTCCGCCTGATCGAAGACGATGCTGTGCGGCGACTCGAACACCGCGTCGGTAACCTCGATCCCGTCGTGTAAGCCATACTGTTCGGCCATCTGTTTCCCCACGGCGGTCATCGTGTCATGGAAGGCGGGCAGGCAGTGCAGGAATTTCACCTGGGGATTGCCGCTCAGCTGCAGCGTCTGCATGTTGACCTGGTAGGGCAGCAACTGGGCGATACGCTCCTGCCAGACGGACTTGGCCTCTCCCATTGAGACCCAGACATCGGTATACAGGAAGTCCGCATCCTGTACCCCCTCGGCGACCTCCTCCGTCAGGATCAGCTTGGCACCGGTCTGCTCTGCCACCGCCTGGCATTGAGCCACCAGCGCCGCCTCCGGCCAGAAGGCGCGCGGGGCCACCAGGCGCAACTCCATGCCCATCAACGCCGCCCCCTCCAGCAACGAGTTGCCCATGTTGTTGCGCGCATCGCCGAGGTATGCCAGCTTGATGGCCGATAGCGGCTTGGCGCAGTGTTCGCGCATGGTGAGCAAGTCCGCCAGGATCTGCGTGGGGTGGAACTCATCGGTCAGCCCGTTCCACACCGGCACCCCGGCGTAGTGCGCCAGCGTCTCTACCACCGTCTGACCGAAGCCACGGTATTGGATGGCGTCATACATCCGTCCCAACACGCGCGCGCTGTCCTTGATCGACTCCTTATGGCCGATCTGGCTACCGCTCGGGCCGAGATAGGTGACGTGGGCCCCCTGATCATGGGCGGCGACCTCGAAGGCGCAGCGGGTACGGGTGGAGTCCTTCTCGAAGATCAGGGCGATATTCTTTCCTGTCAGACGCGCCACCTCACTCCCCTGTTTCTTGGCGTGCTTAAGCTCGGCGGCAAGATTGATTAGGTATGCAATCTGTTGTGGGGTGAAATCCAGTAAGCGCAGGAAGTGATGCTGATTAAGCTGATCCATATGGCCTGTCTCCGTTGTGAGATGCGATGTAGTGATGAATTTATATTCACATTATGTGTATTAAAATTCAATTTCAACCCCTGGGGCGGAAATATTGTTTTTGTGGGAGTGGTGAGGCGTCGCCGCCTGTGGGAGAATGCGCGAAAGGCTTAGCGATTGAGGATCAGTGAAATGGCAAACCGAGAGCTGCTAGAAGAACAGCGTGAAGAAACCCGCATGATTATCGAAGAGTTGCTGGATGACGGCAGCGATCCGGATGCGCTGTACACCATCGAGCACCACCTGTCGGCGGAGCGCTTTGAGACGTTAGAGCAGGCCGCCGTCGAGGCGTTCAAGCTGGGCTACGAAGTGACCGACGCCGAAGAGCTGGAGGTCGAAGAGGGCGTCCTACTGATGTGCTGTGATGTGATCAGTGAGGTGGGCTTAAATGCCGACACCATCGACGCACAGGTTGAGCAGTTGATGACCCTGGCGGAGAAGCACGGCGTCAGCTACGACGGCTGGGGAACCTACTTTGAGGATCCGGACGGCGAAGAGGGCGACGACGAGGGGGAGTATGACGAGGATGACGTCGACGAAGATGACGACGGTCGTCGCCACTAATCACCGCTGATAACGCGCGTCGAGCGCGTCTCCGGGAGCCGAGCGGCTCCCTTTTTTTGTCTATGGGCCACGCCGATCAGAGCGCGCGCAGCATGCGTACCTCGCAGTCGACATGGCGTGTGGCGCCCAGCGCCTGGTCGATGCGCGAAAATCCCAGATGTTGGTACAGGGCGATGGCGTCGAGCAGGGTGGCGGTGGTCTCCAGGTAGCAGTGGGTGAACCCCTGGCCCCGGGCGAAGTCCAGCGCCTGCAACGCCAAACGCTTCGCGATCCCGCGGCCACGCAGCGCCGGTAAGAAATACATCTTTTGTAGCTCGCACAGGTGCGCCGCGGCCCCCTCCAGCGGGGCGATGCCGCCGCCGCCCGCCACCTCGCCGTTGAGCTCGACCACCCAGTAGGCGCTGCGCGCCGCCGCGTAACTCTGCGCCAGACGATCCAGATTGGGATCGGAGACGGTGAACCCCTTGTCGGCGCTGAGGCCACACTCGGCGGAGACGCGGCGGATCACGGCGGCGATCGCGGCGTTGTCGGCGGGGGTCAGCGGGCGGATGAGAATATCGGCGGTGTGTGGCTCGGTCATGGGACGGTCCATGTGCAAGTGGGCGGATAAGGGAATTCTTTAAATAGCACCCTAACCCGCCTGAATGCAAGTGCCATCAGGGCGACGGCACGGCGTTAGAACTCCACATCCTCCAGGCTGAAGGTCTCCGTCTGATCGTTATAGGAGAAGATCTCGGCGTAGCGCCCCCAGTTGATCACGCTATCCAGCGTCTCACGCGCGGCCTGATCGGAGAGGGCATCCTCCAACTCCTGCTCGAAGCGTACCCGCGGCGCGCGATGGCCCGGGCGCTCGTCGAGCACGCTCTTGATCAGCATCGCCAGGGGGACATGACGCAGCAGGTGTTCGGCGAATAACGCCTTGCGCGGCTGGGTATCCATGGCGGCAAACTGTTCACCGGCCGGGGTGAGGATGATGTCGCCCTGCTGCACGCTGGCAAAGTCCAGGTGTTGCAGCACCTCGGCGACGGGAAACAGCCGGTCGACCTCCATGTGGAGCGCCAGCGCCAGATCCGGCATGTCGGCCCGCCCGTGATAGGGGGCGGCGGAGAGGCTCTCCAACAGCCCGGCGATCAGGTTGGTGGAGACGTGCGGCAGCCAGGAGCCGAGGCGTAGCTCGTGGCGCAGGGTGTTGTCGCTGTTGCGTGCCGTCATCTGGGCGTAGACCTCATCCACCAGATGACGGAAGGCGGGATCGAGGCGGTTGCGCGGGTGGCGGAAGGGGACGGCGATCTCGGCGATGATCTTTCCGGGGTGCGAGGAGAGCAGCAGGATGCGATCGCACATGAACACCGCCTCCTCGATGTTATGGGTGACGATCAGCATCGACTTGATGGGCAGCTTGCCCTCACTCCACAGATCGAGCAGATCGGTACGCAGGGTCTCGGCGGTTAACACATCGAGCGCCGAGAACGGCTCGTCCATCAACAGCAGGGTGGGGTCGACCACCAAGGCGCGGGCAAAGCCGACGCGTTGCCGCATGCCGCCGGAGAGTTCGCGCGGGTAGGCGTTCTCGAAACCATCCAGGCCGATCAGATCGATGGCTGCCAGCGCGCGCGGACGGCGCTCGGCGGCGGGCATCCCCTGTGCCTCCAGCCCCGCCTCCACGTTCTGTAGCACCGTCAGCCAGGGAAAGAGGGCGAAAGTCTGGAATACCATCGCCACCCCGTCGGCCGGGCCTTGGAGCGGGGCGCCGAGATACTCGACCTCGCCGGAGCTGGGGGCGATCAGGCCGGAGATGATGCGCAGCAGGGTGGACTTGCCGGAGCCGGAGCGGCCGAGTAGGGCGACGATCTCGCCCGTCTGCAGGGTCAGGTTCACCCCTTGGAGGATGGTCTGTCGGCCATGCGCCTGCTCGTAGCCATGATCGACGGCGCGCACGGCCAAGATCGGCGCCGGGGCGGCGGGCGGGAGCGAAGGGCGAGCGTCGGTCATGATGATCCTCCTCGAATGGGGTTAGTGGGCGCGAAAGCGTGTCTCGGCGTAGGCGTACAGCGGGCGCCACAGCAGGCGGTTAAACAGGGTGACGAACAGCGCCATCATGGCGATCCCCAGGATGATATGGGGAAAGTTGCCGCTGGCGGTGTTCTCGGCGATGTAGGCCCCCAGACCATGGGCGATCAGCCGGGTGTCACCCCATTGCACATACTCCGCCACGATGCTGGCGTTCCAGGCGCCCCCGGCGGCGGTGATCGCCCCGGTGACATAGTAGGGGAAGACGGCGGGCAGCATGATCTGGCGCCACCACTGCCAGCCGTGAATATGGAAGTTGGTGGCGGCCTCGCGGTAGTCATTGGGGAAACTCATGGTGCCCGCCACCACGTTGAACAGGATGTACCACTGGGTGCCCAGCACGATCAACGGCGACAACCAGATGTCGGGGTCGAGGCGGAAATGGACGATGACGATGACGAACACCGGGAATAGTAGGTTGGCCGGGAAGGCGGCCAGGAACTGGGCCAGCGGCTGGATCTTCGCGGCCAGCGCCGGACGCAGGCCGATCAGCACCCCGAGTGGCACCCAGATTAACGAGGAGATCAGGATCAGCAGGCTGACGCGCAGCAGGGTGATCAGGCCCAGCAGGAACACATGGCCCACCTCGTGCAGCGAGGCGCCGTTCTGCACATACGCCCCGACACGCACGCTGAGATAGAGGGTTAGCAGCAGGATCGCGCCCCCCCATAGGTGGTCAATCGTCGGCCCGATGCGGCTCGGCGTGACCGCCCTCTGCGCCGGGCGGCGGCGTGGGCAGCGTAGCGGCAGGCGTGCCAGCCAGCCCAGCAGTTGGCCCAAGGGGGCGAACAGGCGATGGAACAGGTGAGTGCGGCGCAGCAGGTTAAACAGCCAGGAGGTAGGGGGCGTGGCCGAACGGGTGGTCTCCATGCGGAACTTATCCGCCCAGGCGACCAGCGGGCGAAACAGCAGCTGATCATAGGCCAGGATCACCGCCACCATGGTCAGCAGTACCCAGCCGATGGCGTGCAGATCGCGCTGTAGGATCGCCTCGGCCAGATAGGCGCCGATGCCCGGCAGGACGAAGTGGGTATGGCCGACGGTAATCGCCTCCGAGGCGACGATAAAGAACCAGCCGCCGGACATCGACATCATCATGTTCCAGATAAGCCCAGGCATGGCGAAGGGCGCATCCAGCTTCCAGAAGCGTTGCCAGCCGGTGAAGTGCAGGCCGCGCGCCACCTCGTCGAGATCAGACGGCACGGTACGCAGGGACTGATAGAAGCTGAAGGTCATGTTCCACGCCTGGCTGGTGAAGATGGCGAAGATGGCCGCCAACTCGACCCCGAGCACCCGCCCCGGAAACAGGGCGACGAAGAAGGTGACGGTGAAGGAGATGTAGCCGAGCACCGGCACCGATTGCAGGATGTCCAGCATCGGCACCAATACCTTGGCCGCGCGTCGACTCTTGGCCGCCAGGGTGCCGTAGATCAGGGTGAACAGCAGCGAGGCCAGCATGGCGACCAACATGCGCAGGGTGGTGCGCAGGGCATACTCCGGCAGAGCGGCGGGAGCCAGAGAGATACTCTGTTTCTCTAGACTGGCCAGGGGTTGCAACGTCTGGTGGAAGCCGATGGCCATCATGGCGATCAGACTGATGATCAGCGGAAAGGCGACGACATCCCAACGGTTAGGATGCAGACTCAAGGGTTCGCGGGATTCGGATCGGCGGCTATCCATCGGGCTCCTCGCATCAGGCGGCGCCGTGTGCGGCGTGGCCACGCGGGGGAGAGGCCGAGCATGACCTGTCTCTTCTCCGCAGAAAGTGAATGATGACGCTGTTGCTGAGTATAGCCGCACGGGCGCGGCAGGCCGAGCGATGGCGCAGAAAGGTTAGGCGTTAAGCGTACAGGAAACAAAACGGGGGCCGTCAGGCCCCCGTGTCTTTAGCGTGTGCGACGGCTTACAGCGCGGCGATCACCGCCTGCTGTTCGATCAGCTTGGCTTTCGCCTCGGCATAACCGGTCAGCTTCTCGCGCTCCTTGGCGACCACCGCCTCCGGGGCACGCGCCACGAAGCCTTCGTTGGACAGTTTGGCTTCGATGCGGGCGATCTCGCCGTCGATCTTGGCCACTTCCTTGCCCAGACGATCCAGCTCGGCGGCCTTGTCGACCAGACCGGCCATCGGGATCAACAGCTCGGCGCCATCGACCAGCTTGGTGACGGAGACCGGGCCCTTGTCGCCGGCTGGCAGCAGGGTGATGCTCTGCAGACGAGCCAGCGACTGGATGAAGCTGCTGTTCTGCTCCACGCGACGCTGCGCGTTGTCATCGGTGTCACGCAGCAGCAGTTCTAACGGCTTGCTCGGGGCGATGTTCATCTCGGCGCGGATGTTACGTACCGCGATGATGGTCTGCTTGATCCACTCCAGATCGGCCAGCGCCTGGGCGTCGTCCTGTGCCGCGTCATACTGCGGATAGGGCTGCAGCATGATGGTGTCGGCATCGATGCCGGCCAGCAGCTTGACGCGCTGCCAGATGGTCTCGGTGATGAACGGGATGATCGGGTGTGCCAGACGCAGCAGCCCTTCCAGCACGGTCACCAGGGTGTGGCGGGTGCCGCGCAACTCGGCCTCGCTACCGCCGTTGATCACCGGCTTAGCCAGCTCCAGATACCAGTCACAGAATTGGTTCCAGGTGAACTCGTACAGGATATTGGCGGCGATATCGAAGCGGTAGCTGTCCAGCGCCTCACGCATGGCCTTCACCGTGCGGTTGAACTCCGCCAGGATCCAGCGATCGGCCAGCGAGTAGATCTTCTCGCCATCGTTGAAGCCGCAGTCGTGGCCTTCGGTGTTCATCAGCACGAAACGGCTGGCGTTCCACAGCTTGTTACAGAAGTTACGGTAGCCTTCCAGGCGCTTCATGTCCCAGTTGATGTCACGGCCGGTCGAGGCCAGGGCGGACAGGGTGAAGCGTAGGGCGTCGGTGCCGTGCGGCTCGATGCCCTCCGGGAACTGCTTCTCGGTGCGCTTGGCGATCTTCTCGGCCAGTTGCGGCTGCATCATGTTACCGGTGCGCTTCTCCAGCAGCGCCGGCAGGCTGATGCCGTCGATCATATCCAGCGGATCGATGACGTTGCCCTTGGACTTGGACATCTTCTGCCCTTCGTCGTCGCGGATCAGGCCGGTGATATACACGGTCTTGAACGGCACCTGCGGCTTGCCGTCTTCATCCTTGATGAAGTGCATGGTCATCATGATCATGCGCGCGATCCAGAAGAAGATGATGTCGAAGCCGCTGGTCAGCACGTTGGTCGGGTGGAAGGTCTTCAGCGCCTCGGTGTTCTCCGGCCAGCCTAGGGTAGAGAAGGTCCACAGGGCGGAGGAGAACCAGGTGTCCAGCACGTCGTTATCCTGGGTCAGCGTCACCTCGGCGCCCAGGCCGTTCTCGCTGCGCACCTCTTCTTCGCTGCGACCTACGTAGACGTGGCCGTCGGCGTCGTACCAGGCCGGGATGCGGTGACCCCACCACAGCTGACGGGAGATACACCAGTCCTGGATGTCACGCATCCAAGAGAAGTACATGTTCTCATACTGCTTCGGCACGAACTGAATGTCGCCATTCTCGACCGCTTCGATGGCCGGTTTGGCCAACGGGGCGGCACGCACGTACCACTGGTCGGTCAGCATCGGCTCGATGACCACGCCGCCACGGTCGCCGTAAGGCACCGTCAGATCATGCGCTTTGATCTCGACCAGCAGGCCGGCCTCGTCACAGGCCTTGACGATGGCCTTACGGGCGGCGAAACGCTCCATGCCGCGGAATTCGGCTGGCAGCTCGCTGCTGTAGACATCGCACTCGACGCCGTTGGTGTCCAGCACCTGCGCCTGATCACGGATGTCGGCGTCGAAGGTGAGGATGTTGATCATCGGCAGCTGGTGGCGACGACCCACCTCGTAGTCGTTGAAGTCGTGCGCCGGGGTGATCTTCACGCAGCCGGTGCCTTTCTCCATGTCGGCGTGTTCGTCGCCGACGATCGGGATGCGGCGGTTGACCAGCGGGACGATGACGAACTTACCGATCAGATCCTTGTAGCGCGGATCTTCCGGGTTGACCGCCACGCCGGTATCCCCCAGCAGGGTCTCCGGACGGGTGGTGGCGACCACCAGGTGATCCTGGCCGTCAGCGGTCTTGGCGCCGTCGGCCAGCGGGTAACGCAGGTGCCACATGGAGCCCTTGGTCTCGCGGTTTTCCACTTCCAGATCGGAGATGGCGGTGCGCAGTTTCGGGTCCCAGTTGACCAGACGCTTGCCGCGGTAGATCAGATCTTCCTGATACAGACGGACGAAGACTTCCTTCACCGCGTTGGACAGGCCATCGTCCATGGTGAAGCGCTCGCGCTCCCAGTCGACGGAGTTGCCCAGACGGCGCATCTGGCGGGTGATGGTGCCGCCGGATTCGGCCTTCCACTGCCAGATTTTGTCGATGAAGGCGTCGCGACCATAGTCGTGGCGAGTCTTGCCCTCTTCGGCCGCAATCTTACGCTCAACCACCATCTGGGTGGCGATACCGGCATGGTCGGTCCCCACCTGCCACAGGGTGTTTTTACCCTGCATGCGCTGGTAGCGGATCATGGTGTCCATGATGGTCTGCTGGAACGCGTGGCCCATATGCAGGCTGCCGGTGACGTTCGGCGGCGGGATCATGATGCAGAAGCTTTCTTTGCTGGTGTCGCCGTTCGGCTTAAAGTAGCCCTGCTGTTCCCAGTGCGCGTACAGCGGCTGTTCGATGTCTTGCGGGTTGTATGTTTTTTCCATTCTTCGTCTGTTTCGTCTGATCGGTCAGTGAGTTGGCGGCGTCGCCGTGGTCAAGTGAAAGCCGACGCTGCGATAGGCTTTATAGCGTTCGCGCGCCAACTGCTTTAATGCGTCTTCGTAAGGCACGAAGTCTATCACTTCATGGAAAGCGGTGGCAAAATCCGCGAAGTCGGGCAACAGGCTGATCAACAGCTCGCGTGGCGCGCTGCCGCGCTTGCCCGGCCAGGACAGCTCCACCGGCGCGCCGAAGCGCGGTCCTTCCCCGGCCAGATTATGCGGCACAAACTGCTGCGGATCGCGCGCCCACAGCGCCTCGTCCAGGCGCTCGGCCTGCGCCTGGCTGGCACAGGCCAACAGCACGCGCTTACCGGAGCGCCAGTGTTGGCACGCCAGCTCGCAGGCCAGCGTTTCCACATCGTCCGGCGCATCCGCCGCCTGCGGTTGCTCCAGCAAATAAAAGGTTGCCTGTTTCATCGGGAGTCGGATCTATCCTGCTTGGTGATGGCCGTGCCGCCGGGAGCGGTGACACGGCGTGGCCGCCCGTGTGTTGGACGGCCCTGCCTTACTATTCTACAGCAATGGCGGGAATATTCATGCTTCCCCTCCCGTGCGGGAGGGGAGAGGCGGGATCACTCTTCGCCGTTGAGGCCTGCGCGATTGAGCAGGAACTGGGAGAGCATCGCCACCGGACGGCCGGTGGCGCCCTTGGCCTTGCCGGAGCGCCAGGCGGTACCGGCGATGTCCAGATGTGCCCAGTTATATTTGCGGGTGAAGCGCGCCAGGAAGCAGGCAGCGGTGATCGCCCCACCCGGACGGCCACCGATGTTGGCCATGTCGGCGAAGTTGGAGTCCAACTGCTCCTGGAACTCGTCCCCCAGCGGCAGACGCCAGGCGCGATCGCCCGCCTGTTCCGCCGCGCTCAGCAACTCGGAGGCCAGCGGGTTGTGGTTAGCCATCAGGCCGGTCAGGTGATGACCCAGGGCGATGACGCAGGCGCCGGTCAGGGTGGCGACATCTACCACCAGTTCCGGTTCGAAACGCTCGACATAGGTCAGCACGTCGCACAGCACCAGACGGCCTTCGGCGTCGGTGTTGAGCACCTCGACGGTCTGGCCGGACATGGTGGTGAGGATATCCCCCGGACGATAGGCGCGCCCGCCCGGCATGTTTTCACAGCCGGCCAGCACCCCGACGATGTTGAGCGGCAGTTGCAGCTCGGCGGCCATGCGCATCACGCCATACACCGAGGCGGCGCCACACATGTCGTACTTCATCTCGTCCATGCCTTCGCCCGGCTTGAGGGAGATGCCGCCGGCGTCGAAGGTCAGCCCTTTACCCACCAACACGATCGGGCGTGCGTCCGGGTTCGGGTTACCCTTATATTCAATCACCGACATCAGCGATTCGTTCTGCGAGCCTTGGCCGACGGCCAGGTAGGCGTTCATGCCCAGCTCTTTCATCTGCTGTTCGCCGATCACCCGGGTAGTGACGGAGCCAGCGTAGCTGTCGGCCAGCTGACGCGCCTGGGAAGCCAGGTAGCCCGCGTTACAGATATTCGGCGGCATGTTGCCGAGATCTTTGGCCGCCTTCACCCCGGCGGCGATGGCCAGACCGTGCTGAATGGCGCGCTCGCCACTGGTCAACTCGCGGCGGGTCGGCACGTTGAACACCATCTTACGCAGCGGACGGCGCGGCTCGACCTTGTTGCTCTTCAGCTGATCGAAGGTATACAGGGTCTCCTTGGCGGTCTCGACGGCCTGACGCACCTTCCAGTAGGTGTTGCGCCCCTTGACGTGCAGCTCGGTGAGAAAGCAGACCGCCTCCATCGAGCCGGTGTCATTCAGGGTGTTGATGGTCTTTTGGATCACCTGCTTATACTGGCGCTCATCCAGCTCACGCTCTTTGCCGCAGCCGATCAGCAGGATACGCTCCGAGAGTACGTTGGGCACATGATGCAGCAACAGCGTCTGCCCGACCTTACCCTCCAGCTCGCCGCGGCGCAGCAGGGCGCTGATATAGCCATCACTGATCTTATCGAGCTGTTCGGCAATCGGGGACAGGCGGCGAGGTTCGAATACACCGACGACGATGCAGGCGCTACGCTGCTTTTCCGGGCTACCGCTCTTTACACTGAACTCCATGCACTCTCCTGAATCTTAAAGACAGCGGCCAGAGGGGCGGATAAACTATACTCAAAGACGTTACGGCCCCTTGCCGTTGAACTGACTAGAAACAATTATTGCCACACGTTTTAGGCTGCCTAACGGTAAAATCATGCCGACATAGCGATGACCCGGCTTCCGTTGCGGCTTTTGCTGTTTTTTCGCGCGGGCGGCAGTTAAATTTGTCGTTTTCGTGACTAACGATTACGGTACAATCGGTTTGCAGTACAATCAGTTTACCTGACAAGTGGTTGGCGTTTTGGGATCTGGTCACGGTCCCGGCGAGCTGTTTTACGCCACCCAGGCAGCCAAGGCTGTAATCGTGCTACCCATTGTTGCCGCGGCCATAATCATCATAAAAATGGCGCGTTAGCGTAGAAATTATCTATTTTCCTGCAAAAATACAAGTTTTCACAGGCGTAATAAGCGTGATCATCATTAGATATCTAGTACGGGAAACCTTTAAGAGTCAGGTCGCCATCCTGTTTATTCTGCTCTTGATCTTTTTTTGCCAAAAGATGGTGCGGATTTTAGGGGCGGTGGTGAATGGCGATATCCCGACCAACCTGGTGTTTTCCCTGCTTGGGCTGGGGATCCCGGAGATGGCTCAGCTCATCTTGCCGCTCAGCCTATTTTTAGGGTTGTTGATGACCCTAGGTCGGCTGTATACGGAAAGCGAGATCACGGTGATGCACGCCTGTGGGTTGAGCAAGACGGTGCTGATCAAGGCGGCGATGGTGCTGGCCTTCTTCACCGGGGCATTGGCGCTGGCCAACGCTTTCTGGCTCAGCCCCTGGTCCTCGCTGCACTCCGATGAGGTGATGGCGGAGGCCAAGGCCAACCCCGGCCTGGCATCGCTGGCCGAAGGGCAGTTCCAACCCTCGCAAGACGGCAACTATGTGTTGTTCGTCGGCAACGTGAAGGACAAGAAATTCCACGACGTCTTCCTGGCGCAGCTACGCCCGAGCGGCTCGCAGCGCCCCTCGGTGGTGGTGGCGGATAGCGGCCATCTGGTCGAGATGAAGGATGGCGGGCAGAAGGTGGTGCTGGATAGCGGAACGCGCTACGAGGGCACCGCGATGCTGCGCGACTTCCGCATCACCGACTTCGTCGACTACTCCGCCCTCATCGGCCACAAGTCGACGATGCTGGATCCGAACAACGCCGATCAGGCGAGCATGTCCGCGTTGTGGCACTCCGACGAGTCGAGCTTCCGCGCCGAGTTCCACTGGCGCCTGACGTTGGTGTTCTCGGTGGTGGTGATGGCGCTGATGGTGGTGCCGCTCAGCGTGGTGAACCCACGCCAGGGGCGGGTGCTGTCGATGCTACCGGCGATGCTGCTCTACCTGATCTTCTTCCTGTTGCAGAGCTCGCTGCGCTCCAACGGCGGCAAGGGCAAGCTGGATCCGATGATCTGGATGTGGGCGGTGAACGGCGGCTACCTGTTGTTGGCGTTGGCGCTTAATCTGTGGGATACCGTGCCGATGCGCCGCATTCGTGCGCGCCTGAGCGGAAAAGGAGTGGCCTGATGTTTGGCGTTCTCGATCGTTATATTGGCCGCACCATCTTCAACACCATCATGATGACCCTGTTCATGCTGGTGTCGCTGTCTGGCATCATCAAGTTCGTCGACCAGCTGCGCAAGGTGGGCCAGGGGGATTACTCCGTGGCGGGCGCCGGGCTGTTCACCCTGTTGAGCATCCCCAAGGATATCGAAATCTTCTTCCCGATGGCGGCGCTGCTCGGTGCGCTGCTCGGCCTGGGGATGTTGGCGCAGCGCAGCGAACTGGTGGTGATGCAGGCCGCCGGTTTTACCCGCATGCAGGTGGCGTCGGCGGTGATGAAGACCGCCATTCCGCTGGTGCTGCTGACCATGGCCATCGGCGAGTGGGTAGCGCCGCAGGGTGATCAGGCGGCGCGTAACTACCGTGCCCAGCAGATGTACGGCGGCTCGCTGCTGTCGACCCAGGGCGGCCTGTGGGCCAAAGATGGCAACCAGTTTATCTATATCTCCCAGGTGGTGAACGACCGCACCCTGGCGGGGGTGAGTATTTACACACTCAACGACCAGCGTAAACTGACCTCGCTGCGTTACGCGACGGCGGCCACCTTCGACGGCAAGCAGTGGAAGCTGACCCAGGTGGAGGAGTCCAACCTGACAAACCCTGCGCAGATCACCGGTTCGCGCACCCTGAGCGGGGTGTGGAAGACCAACCTGACGCCGGACAAGCTGGGGGTGGTGGCGGTCAGTCCCGACTCGCTCTCCATCAGCGGCCTGTATCACTATGTGAAGTACCTTCAGCAGAGCGGCCAGGAGTCCAACCGTTATCAGCTCAATCTGTGGAGCAAGATCTTCGCCCCGCTCTCCGTGGCGGTGATGATGCTGATGGCGCTGTCGTTCATCTTCGGTCCGCTGCGTAGCGTGCCGATGGGGGTGCGGGTGTTGACCGGCATCTGCTTCGGCTTCGTCTTCTACGTGCTGGATCAGATCTTCGGCCCGATGAGCCTGGTGTACAACGTGCCGCCGGTGATCGGCGCGGTACTGCCCAGCGCGTTGTTCTTGGCGATCAGTATCTACCTGTTGCTGCGCCGCAGCTAACGGTGTAGGGATGAGATAAGCGGGGCTCCTAAGGGCGCCCCGCTGGTATCTGATGAGTAAACCCTCTGGGTGAGGCGTGAGCGCAGAGGGCGCTAGCCAGACTGGCTGACTGGTGCGATGTCAGTGATGACTCACTTCGCGCGACTTCCCCTTGGCCTTAGGCCTTAACGCTTTTGCGCCGCCAAGGCGCTGACCAGATCGTTCACCCCATCGCTCATGTTCTTGAAGCGCGTCAGGTCGCTACGGGTGACCACCACGAATACCCCGATGTTCTTCTCCGGGATCAGCGCCATATAGGTGATGAAGCCCCCGGCACCGCCGGTCTTCTGAATGATCCCCGGATGGCCATCCTGCGGCGCCATAGCCACCCAGCCCAGCCCCAAGGCGGCGGCCTTACCCGGCACATCCATCCCCTTCACCTGATTCAGCTTGGCGCGTGGGTAGTACATCTTCAACAGGCGCGCGGCGTAGGGGCTACGCGGCTGCTGACCGCCGGCCAGAAACTGCTGCATCCAGCGGCGCATGTCGTCCGGGGTGGAGTAGACCCCACCGCTGCCGATGGCCGCCAGCGAGGAGATGCACGGGCTGGCGCTGCGCGCCGGGATCATCAGGCGCGCGCACTGCGCCGCCGTCGGGGTGTAGGTGGTATTACTCATGCCCAGCGGACGGGTGATCAGGCGCTGAAACAGCGCCGGGTAGCTCTGGCGGGTGGCGTGGGCCAAGGCATCGGCCAGCAGATCGTAACCCAGGTTCGAGTAGGCGGCGGCGCTACCCGGCGCGACGCTCAGCCGGGCGCGTTGCAGCCACTGCCAACGCTGGCTGTAGGTCGGCCAGGTGAACACCGCCCGGTTGGCGGCGCCACCCGGCTGCTCACGCGGCAGGCCGCTGGTGTGCGAGGCCAGATGCATCAGGCGGATCGGCCGTCCCGAGGCGTTAGTGGGCACTCGCTTTCCTGGCGGGGCATAGCGCGACAGGGGATCGGTCAGCTTGACCTTCCCTTCGGCGTCCAGTTTGACCAGAACCTCGCTGGTCATCAGCTTGGTCAGCGAGGCGATGCGGATCAGCGAGTCGGGGCGTGGCCGCTGATTGTTGCCGGGGCGGGTCTCGCCGTAGCTACGAAACAGCTGCTCTTTACCGTCGATGGCGACCAGCGCCATGCCGGTGGCACCGCTGTTATAGAAGATATGCTCGGCATAGCGATCGACGATGGCGCGGATCTGGGCATCCGGGGTGGCGGCATGGGCGGATACTCCGCTCAGCACACAGCCGATGGCCAGCGCGGCCAGGGAAAAAAAGGGGCGAAAATGAGTATCCATGTCATTCAGAACGCAAGGGAATAAGAGGGGTAAGTATAGTAATGCTTGCCCGCGCTGCACAGCAGCGCTTTTGCCGGGAAATTTTGTAAAAAAGCGCCGCAGAGTGCTGCGGGGGGTAAAAATGAATGTGACGTGGCGCACATGCAAGGGTAACCTTGCTACGCTTTACATTAGGGACGCGCACGGGCGTGATAGTGGGAAATTTTATACTGTAGTGCAGTTATTTTTTCCTCTTTGTCTTCCGTGAACATATAATGCGCAGCGGTCTGTGAGGACTGTAACCTAAATCGAACAACCGCCTGCGCGGCGTTAAGCACCCAACAGGAAAGAGAAACATGAAAATGAGTATCCGTGCGCTTTTCACGGTACTTCTGGCCGCGGCTGCCTGCATGCAGTCTGCGTTTGCCGTGGTATACCCCCTGCCGGCGAACAACAGCCGAGTGGTTGGTGAGAATCTGCACATCCAAGTCCCGGAAGATAGTAAGTACCCACTTGAGCATTTCGCTGCGAAATACCAGATGGGGCTGAGCAACATGCTGGAGGCTAACCCCGGCGTCGACCCCTATCTGCCGCGCGCAGGCCGTAGCCTGACGATTCCGCAGCAGCTGATCCTGCCGAACACGCCCCACGAGGGGATCGTGATCAACAGCGCCGAGATGCGCCTGTATTACTACCCGAAAGGCAGTAAGACGGTGGTGGTGTTGCCGATCGGTATCGGCCAGCTGGGCCGTGATACCCCGATGAACTGGGTGACCTCGGTACAGCGTAAGAAGGCGGGCCCGACCTGGACCCCGACCAAGAAGATGCATGAAGAGTACGCCGCCAACGGCCAGTACCTGCCTGCCGTCTTCCCGGCCGGTCCCGATAACCCGATGGGGCTGTACGCCCTGTATGTTGGCCGCCTGTATGCGGTGCACGGCACCAACGCCAACTTCGGTATCGGTCTGCGTGTCAGCCACGGCTGTGTGCGTCTGCGCGACCCGGACATCAAGTGGCTGTTCGAGAACATCCCGGTGGGGACGCGCGTACAGTTTATCAACGAGCCGGTGAAGGCTACTGTGGAGCCGGACGGTTCGCGCTATATCGAGGTGCACAACCCGCTCTCTACCACCGAGGCAGAGTGGCAGTCACGCGCGCCGGTGCCGATCCAGCTCAACGCCGCGGTGACCAAGATTATCGCCGATCCGAGCGTCAACACCCATGCGGTGGACGAGGCGCTGAAGGCTCGCTCCGGCATGCCGGTGAAGATCAACTAAGCCGATGCGTTAGCCGTGATACCAGGCGGGCCGGATGGCCCGCTTTTTTTTGCCCGGATGAAACGCACCGGGCGGCGGAGCGGGGGCGCCGCGCCTCTTGGGCTAACCCTCTGAAAAACTTACCCGCCTGCGAGCGCCGTTTTTTTCAGCACTTGAAAAGATCGCGAGTGGATAACTGTTGCAAGGCGACGCCCACTAGGTATAATGCACCTGTTTTCCGCATCCCCTTCAGTGCCGAAGTGGCGAAATCGGTAGACGCAGTTGATTCAAAATCAACCGTAGAAATACGTGCCGGTTCGAGTCCGGCCTTCGGCACCATCGGAACATAAATAGACGTCAACGGACGTCTTTTTTTGTGCCTTAAATCCGCGCCACACAAGGCTTTCCGCGATTTTCCTTTCAACAGAAGTCAATCTGAGTCAACCCACATCAAGTCGCTTGTGAGTATAGAACCGAGTATATATGCTGGTTCGATAATGGTTGTATACTCACAGCGGCACATGGAAGGAGAACTTTTATGGCTCTGACAGATATCAAAGTGCGTTCTGCAAAACCGCAGGAAAAGGAGTACACCCTTGTCGATGGGGATGGCATGTTTTTGCTTATTCATCCCAATGGCTCAAAGTACTGGCGGTTCCGCTTTCGCTTTGGTGGCAAGCAGCATCTGATGGCGTTTGGGGTTTATCCTGAAACTTCATTAGCTGATGCCCGTCAAAAAAGAGAAGAGGCTAGGAGGCTCGTTGCTGCTGGAATCGATCCTCGCGAACACAAACGTGCTGTGAAAGAAGAACAGACGAAAGAAGCTATTACCTTTGAGTCAGTTGCTAGAGAGTGGCACGCAGCAAATAAAAAATGGTCAGAAGAACATAGTCGGCGGGTGCTGAAGAGCCTGGAAGATAATTTGTTCCCAGCGATTGGGAAGCGAAGTATTGATAGTTTTAGTACGCGCGATCTCCTTGTGCCTATCAAAGTAGTTGAGGCTACAGGGCGTCTTGAAGTGGCTTCGCGTCTTCAGCAGCGTACCAATGCGATTATGCGTTATGCAGTGCAAAGCGGTTTGATTGATTACAATCCTGCTCAGGAGATGGCTGGGGCAGTTGCTTCAAGTAATCGTGTCCATCGACCAGCACTTGAACTGAAACGCTTACCTGAACTACTCCACCGAATTGATAGCTACACCGGACGGCCTTTAACCCGTCTGGCTGTTGAGCTAACGTTATTAATTTTTATTCGTTCTAGTGAATTGCGCTTTGCCCGTTGGTCCGAGATCAATTTTGAAAGGGCAATGTGGACAATCCCGGCAGAACGAGAAGCTATAGAAGGTGTTAAGCATTCGCAACGTGGTTCTAAAATGCGTACACCTCACTTAGTACCGCTGTCTCGCCAGGCATTAGAAATTCTGAAACAGGTTCACAAGTTTAGTGGCGAGCGTGATTTTGTTTTTGTTGGCGATCATAACCCTCGTAAACCGATGAGTGAAAACACGGTGAATAAGGCGCTGCGTGTTATGGGGTATGACACTAAGGTGGAGGTTTGTGGGCATGGCTTCAGGACTATGGCATGTAGCTCGCTGATTGAGTCAGGGCTGTGGTCAAGGGATGCTGTAGAGCGGCAAATGAGCCATATGGAACGTAACTTAGTACGTGCGGCTTACATTCATAAAGCAGAGCATCTGGATGAACGCAAGTTGATGCTGCAATGGTGGGCTGATTTTCTGGATGCGAATCGGGAGAGTGGGATTACGCCGTTTGACTATGCGAAGATTAATCGGGGTAATATTTAGTGTGTATGTTTAATTAAGGTACAACTAATCAACCAGCTCAACTAGCCTCACTTTGGAGGCTGGTTGATAGATTTGGATTTGACCCGCCGTCTTTGGAAGTGTTTTGTATCATTGGTAACGCTGTACGAATAGGGAAAGATACTATGTTGAAATCGCTCGTAATGATTGTGTCAAAGGGCCTATAGATATCGTGGGTTAGCTTTTATAGAATAGGCGAATTCTTACTTTAGAGAACATGAAGTTATGAGCGCAATCACATTACGTAAAGCGTTGGGTGTACTTGCGAAGTCATCTTCGTTTTCCGTCACCACCGTGACACACCGTCAGAAGGATGAGTTCGATCAGTTAAAGGAACAACTCTTTGTTAAACAAGAGATTGAAACTGAATTGCAACGCTATCTGGATGTTGCTAGACCCGGTGAAATCATTTTTTTGTGTGGTAGTAGCGGGGACGGAAAGTCCGAAATTTTAACCCGCTGTCAGTCAGATCCGCGTTATCAGCGGCGATTTATTTTCCATCTGGATGCCACTCATAGTTTTGCACCTCGACAATCAGCTATTGATGCTTTGAATGAGTTATTTGCTAATCATCATCAGCAGTCATCTCCATTGCTCATTGGCATCAACACCGGAATGCTTGCCAACTTTGCCCGAGAAGGTGCTGAATGCCATAAGGTGATCCGGTCTGCAATTGACTCATTTTTATCAGGGCAGCAGGATGCAAGCCGTCCTTATCGTAACGAGAATTGTTCTTTTTTTGATTTTGAACACTATCCTAAATTCCAGTTTAACGAAAATAAAAACTATTCATCATTTATTAAAGCCTTATTAGATAACTTAACTCGAGACGATGATAACAATTTATTTCAGTTTATCTTTCGACGCGATGAGTTAATTAATCCAGATCTAAAAGAGGTCGCAAACTTTAAATTGCTTTGCATGACTGGCGTGCAGAATGTATTAATTACACAGCTCTTTAAAGCGCGGTTGATTAAAGACCAGTTTGTCACGACCCGAACGCTGCTGGACTTTCTGCATCATCTGTTGATGGGGCCTGGCTACTTATTTGATAATCTCTTCATCGGTGCAGAAAATGATCTGATTAAAAAAGTTTCCGATTTTGATCCCGCCAGATTGCACACCTATGAACTTGATCAGTTTGTTTTGCGCTATGAACTGGGACTGGTTGACGCTGATCTCGATGATTTTTTAGCCGCACTTGAGCCGTTGCACATTAAGTTTGATCGCCAGAGCGTTAAGCCCGGTGACGCAACCTCCTTGATCCGGCTTTTCTGGCTGTTGCAGCATGAGTCGTTGGGTAATGATTATCATCGGAGATTTTCCGCGTTCTTTAACGAATCGTTGTTTGAACGTTACTCAGAAATCTGGCATTTGCATAGAAATTACACAGCAGATCCGGAGCAAAAAAGATCACTGAATCGCTTCTATGCTTTTGAGCTTATCGCGGGTATACAGCGCTATGCTAACCGCAAAGCACCTGAATTAAGTATGCAAAAAGAAGAGTTCTTTTTGGGTGAGTTTGGTGGGGTAAAAATAACCGCACCGGTAGAGGTGAAGCCTGATTGGGATGCTATCCGTAATAAACATACGGCTCATCCAACTGGCTTCGATGTCTATTTAAAGGTGGGGCGAAATCCACTGCCGCATATCCATATCGGGCTTAATTTGTTCGAATTACTGGACAAGTTGAATAATGGCTATCGTCCGAATAAATACGATAAAAATGCCATCGTGTTACTGGATGAAATTGTTGAGTTGATCGCGGAGCAGGCTAAATCCAGCAGCGAAATCAAATTTTATGATGGCAGACAACGGGTTTATCGTGCAAAGGCGGATGACGATATGATCACTATTAGCGGTATGGAGGGTTAGCAGAATGTACCCTATCGCAAACGAGTTAAAAGTGGGCAACAATCAACTGGATAGTTACCTGCCTGTGCGCAATAAAAATAACGATATTAGCTGGCAATTCGTCACCGGTCTGGTCCTTAGCTACGCCCTGAAACGTAAAATCGAAGCTTACGATTCCGAACAATTCCGTGAAGATTGTAAAACACATCTGCAGGAGCTGCTTGATGAGCCTGCATTCTGGTCCGTGCTGGAACGGATGTATTTTTCCAGTCAGGATATTTTCCGTATCTCCCCACTTTTTTTACTGTTCCACGCCCAGTTTAATGGTGAAAAAATTAGTGCGGGTTCTACGGCAGATAAACGACTTGGTACGCTGTTTGCCAATTTGATGGGAGATTTCAGCCTTAGTTATCCCATACAGGACAGACTGAACTTCATCGAGCAGCAAATGCTGAATAAGCTCAATGAAAAAATAAAGCTGTTGGGGAAAGGACCGTTTGCCGAAGAGCAACCGTATCTTCCGTATATGGTAACGTGTTTTCAGTCTGATCTGGCATTTCTGGCTGAACATCCACAGTACCTTTTACAGGAATTGACCAACACCCTACGTTTGTACGCTTTTAGCTGGTGCGCTCAACTAGCGCTCAATCTGGACAACTGGCAGGATGGCGAACCACAAAGCAAATCACTGTTTTTTATTCTTGATAGCGAAAAAGCCAGCTCCGAACGGGAAAAGGTGAAACGTTATGGCTATAGGTTATTTGCCAGCCAGAGAGAAAAATTGTTCCCGATACTTTCCGCGTTGGAGGTGTTGCAGGTAAAAGGGGCGAAAAAACGCCCTCTCTGGCAGGTATATCAGGATTGTTTGAGTTATTCAGGCACCCCAAATCAAGTGTTAGATGAGCTTAATGATTACATACAAAAATTTATTAGTAAGGAAGAACGAGATCTTCCAGCTCGTGAACGCGCTACAAATCTGGAAAGTGCTTTCAAACAGCTATTATCCGTTGCTATAGAGCAATTCCAGGATAAAAAAACTAACCGCGCGGATATAAATAAGAACTACATTAACGAGCTGGAAAACCAGATTTGCACTGATTTCATTCAGGTCCGTGGTCGGGCAGGGAAAGTGCTGGTGCTGAATCAGGATCGTCTGCTGTTACTGACCAATCTCACTGTGGGCAAAAATGACAAACTCCGCCTGCATGAACTGCTGCGTGGTTTTGAACAGCGCGGTTTTTATCTGGACAACCAGTCGGCGCAAACGCTGGTGGCGTTTTATGAACGCATGGGAAATGTAGAGCGAATGAGTGATAGTGGAGACGCCGTGTATGTCCGTAAAACAGTATGAAACCTATCTGGCAGAAACCTTTATTGAATGGGTAGGTGGCATCATTCAGCCTGGCGAGCGCTACCAGTTCAAATCTCCCGATCCCGATAATGCCCTAAAACTCTGGGAAGCATTCGTCTCTCTGGCGAACGGCAATCGGCTGGAAATTGCGTCAGGGCAATATATTGATTGCCTCCTCTGCAATGGTGTTCAGCTTATTCCTGTACTGCATGGTGCTGAGGCTCCAGCATTCACAGAAAACTACATTTCTCATTTGCGCGATGAAGTTGCAGGGCGCAGCGGCATTTTTGCCCAAACAGCGCTGTTGATTATTCACAACAGTATGCTCGATACCCTGATTAACAGCACGAAAGACGTGGCGGCACCGGATGCTATCTGGTACCCGCAAACTTTCAGTCATCAACTGGAAAAGCTCATTACCACCGACAGTAACCGTTCGGAATTGTCCCGTTGTTTGCTGGAGGATCAACTGGCGACGGTACTGGATGAAGGCGCGACCGTATTTGGTTTTTCGTCGCTGTATCGCCTGCTGGATGATGGCAATCTGGATTTCTCCGAGCTTCATCTGTTTAAAGATGATGAACTACTGAACTATAGCCAGAAGCAGCTACGCACCCGACTGAATGAAAACCGGAAATTATATCGCCAGATAGAAGATAGTGTTGAACGCTACAGTGGACAGCTGGAGAATGTGCTGCCTGAGTTTAGTTCAAAATTCATTCAGGAGCATTTTTACGATAAAGATGACTGGCGTGAACTCGATTTCTCCGACTACAGGAAAGAGAAAGAACAGAATAGTGAACAAAAACTGGTGCTGGAAAACGTCTCCGTCGAAAACGGCGAGGTTTGGCAACGCGCGAAAAGTGCCAGTAAGGCAGGCAAACGTGACATCAGCCTGCTGGTGCAGGTGCAGCCAGGACAATCAAAAGCTGAGCTGGAGTTCAGTTTTCAGGGTAACGATCTTCAGGATAACCAGATAAAGATTGCCCATAATCGTCAGTTAAAGAATGCACCTTTCTGGCGCACCAGCCGGGCGGGCGGCAAGACTTCCCGCATTCTGGCGTCGGTGCCTTTTGATGGGCATCCCTGCTTCTTTAGTCTCGAACTGACCAACCGCAATAATTCAGCCGAAGAGTATAAATTTCGCCTGTTGTTGGTCGAGCAGGGACAATTCTGGCTAAACGATATTCAGCACTGTTACCGTATCGAGCCAGGTAAAGATCAAATAACCCTGCAACTGGAAGATAACACACTGCGTATTGCAGAGTCTGGCAACTTGATATTTACGTTGGATGACGAGAGCGAAGACATCGACTGCCAGCATTATGCTCAGGTGAATTTTGAGACGCTGGCAAATCAAAGTGACTTGGTTCAGTTTGCGCTCGTTTCCGGTGATTCCCGTCTGTCGTTTAACATCGAGGGGCCTGGAGCAGAAGAAGGGCTAACGTTACCGTTACTTTTTGACCAAAGTCGTTTCAATAAGTTGTTCAAAGAAGAGGGCAATGCAACCTGGAACCGACTAAAAGGGCGCATCATACTCGATAATACTGAACACAAGGTCGTAGGTGTACGCCAGCAGTTGTTGATGCTGGAAGCCTCATTAATTGAGCAACGTCTGCTAGGTACGGGAAGTGACGATAGTGAGTTTGCGCTGGATGAACTTCTTGCCAGCTACCCCGATCTCCATAACGCCTATGAGCAGTTATTTGCCTACTATCATCGTCGTAACACCCTACCGAGTCTGGTGTCGTGGTCAGCAGAATATCGCACACTGGTCAGCTACATTGTTACTACGTTTGAACAGTCACTCCAGCAAATCGGCCTGAGCAGAGCGCTGACAGCGCAGGAGAAACGTCTTCTCCATCTGGGGATCTGCCGCAATGATAGCCATGAGCGTCTCTCACCACTGCACCCATTAGTACTGGCCTACCATCTACAACTGGCAGAAGCTATCGTTGCGGAGTCGGAACAGAACGATTCGGCTTCATTTGCTACACTACCGCCGATCACTCTTGATCGCCTGATGGTTTCCGGATTAATGCCGTTTGTTTACCACAGTGAGCATGAATACGCGCAACTACAGCCGGTGGAAGAAAACCGCTTCTGGATTGACGCGGTTCCCCAGCGGCAGGTCAGCCATGACTACGTTAAACGTCTGGTAAAAGACAAACTCAATGAGTTCACGGACGCTTACGCCCGGTTGTTCCAGAGCGCTGAAAACAGTGCGTTGATTATCAATGCCATTAATCAAGGGAATGCCAAAGAACTGTTTCTGGGATTAGTAGAATATTTTAAGCAAGAAAAAGAGCACGCTATTTCGGTGCATGTGAACTGCTACGATGAACGTTTGCTGCCTAATATGTTCGATCACTTTGCCGAAAGTGGTAGCTATGAGCAGCTTAAAAACGATCTCGATCTGAACAGCGGCGTATGGCGGGCAGAAGCCGATATGCTGATTGACCTGCTGCGTAGCCGGTTAACGTTCAGCAAGTTTGTCCTGCCGTCAGAAAGCGACAAGCTGGCCTATGCGCATCTAGCATTTTTCACCAATACAGCACCTGTAGATTGCCGCCAGATCCGCATTGAAGATGCATCAAGCGGGGTATTGTGTCATGGGTTGATCGCTGGGGAAGGTGCCGAAACGCAGGGGGATGCTTACTTTACCGCCTTTGGACTGCGAGATGTGGATACTGAGTCTTATTGCGCCCTGCGTCTTGCCAGACTAATCGGCTGCCTGTGGCAACCCGCACGTCAAAGCAACAGCCAGTATCATGGACAAGGGATCGGCCTGGCCGTGAGTGGCAATTTTAAACAGCTGCTCAATTACTCTTACAATAGCGCGCTCTGGACCACCATCATTGATCCTAAAGTCACCCTCGACTTTTTCACCAGTCAGAAAGATGTGGTGCTTATCCACTATTCTGACCAGTACACCAGTTGCGCAGGCTACGATGCCGTCACCGTCACGAAGCAGGTTGATTTGTTCCTGCGGTTGCTCCAGACAGGAAGCCAGACAGGGCAACCTGCTGTTGATAGTCAGCATTTGCTGGCTGAATTTAATGCCTTTAACGGTGAATGGCTGCTGAAAATGCTGCGCTCCAGTGAAAGGGAGCGTAAAGAGAAACACGGCATTATAGGCGCGTACAAATTTGTGCAATCCATGTTGCACCAGTCCGATATTTGCTGGATTCCGCTATCGGTGGCCGAAATGATCCGCGTGTCCGGCAATGTCGGGCTGAAAATGAAAGAGACTGATTTATCGAGAAATTTACAGGGTTATCGTAAAGGTGCCATCTCTGATGATGTACTCTTTGTGGGATTCAAAGAAGACCGCCTCTATCTGTTGCCGCTGGAAGTTAAAACTGGGGCGCGACCGGACTACAGCTATGCAGGCCAACAGGCTCGTGAGTTGAAACGCTACTTACAGCAGGACATTCTGGAACCACAGACGCTGGCATCACAGCTGTACCGGGCGCTCTTTATACGTCAGGTGCTGATGCAGGTGGAGAAACTGCGCCTGTATGGAGTGCTGGACAGCGACAAACTGGCTCCCTTGCTGGATCGACGCGAATGGTGGTTAACGGGTGACTATCAGTTAGGTGAGTTGACCGACTATGCGAACGGCTTCGTCGTGGCGCATGTGGACAGCGCAACCTGCTTCGATCTCTCTTATAAAGAGACACCGGAGAATATCTTACAGATTGAAATCCCTTATTCACTGCTGCCTTCGCTAATTGCTGCGCAGGGGAATGAACCACCGCTGGCGGAACGTTATCGGGTGCCGGAAAAATACCGACTTAAGCCAGAGTGTGATGCCACTCCGTCACAACCCGAAGTTGTGGTAGAAGTCACAACGCCGGCTACTGCACAGTCCATTTCTGAACCGGAGTCGTTACAGCCTGCTGTACCGGTGGCGACTTCTGATAAAAGCGATACTCCATTACGGATCCTGTTTGGTCATGATGCTGCGCGTCAGAGTCCGTTACATTGGGAGCCAACCAACACCGCGAAGTTCATGAATACCAATACCGGCATTATTGGAACGATGGGCACCGGTAAAACCCAGTTTACTAAATCGCTGGTCACACAGTTGATGCGTAATCAGTCCTGTAACGTTGATGGCAGACCTATTGGTTTGCTGATCTTCGACTACAAATCAGACTATGTGGATGAGGCTTTTCTTGATGCTACAGGGGCCAAAAAGTACAAATTATTTAAGCTGCCTTACAACCCCTTATCTCTGTTTGGTGACACGCCAATGCTACCAATCCATACCGCTGGTGGGCTATCGGAAACGATGGCAAAAGCCTATGGGCTGGGCCATAAACAGCAGCTTAAATTAGAAAATCTGATTTTAGAATGCTACGAAGCGGCAGGCATTTCGCCGGAGGATCCGACAACATGGTCACGGACTGCGCCGACGATTGAAGATGTATGGCAGCGTTTCCTCGATCAGGAGAAGGTTGAAGAAGATTCGCTTTACGCAGCACTTTCTAAACTGGCGCGTTACAAGATATTCGAGACAATCCCGGAGAAGATGACCAGTTTGTACGAATTGATTGACGGTGTCACTGTGATTGAACTGGCTGGTTACCCCCCAGAAGTGCAAAATCTGGTGGTCGCGCTCACGCTGGATCTGTTTTACGCACAGATGCAAAAACGCGGTAAACCGGTGGTGCGAGGGGATTATCGTCAGCTTACCAAAATGATTCTGGTGGACGAAGCCGATAACTTTATGCGTCAGGATTTTTCCAGCCTCCGTAAGATCCTTAAAGAAGGCCGTGAGTATGGCGTTGGTGCGATCCTGTCAACTCAGGAGATCACTCACTTTAAGACTGGGGAAAATAATTATGCCTCCTATATTTTAACTTGGGTAATCCATCGTGTTTCTGAGATAAGGAACGCGGATATCAAGGCGGTATTTAACGTTGATGATAAAGGTGAGCAGGAGTCTTTGATGGGGCAGATTCGGCAGCTTGAGAAGCATTTTAGTTTATACATTGATGGAGATAAAAAGATAAGAAAAATGCGAGATAAGGCGTTTTGGGAGCTTTAAGTAAATATTTAAATTTTGTATCGAAGAGGGTTTTCATGACTAAAACAATTGATGCTAGTCCAACAAAAGAATTTTTCATCGATATGCTTACAAGAGATATCGCGTTAGACAGGTCCTTATTGGACTTGATAGATAATAGCGTTGATGCGGCGCGAGAAAATAACATTGAGAACGCTTGGATAAAAATATATTATAAAGATGGTAACTTTGTTATTCATGATAACTGTGGTGGAATGGATATATATTCTGCACAGAATTACGCGTTCAGATTCGGTCGTCCAAAAAATAATCCAGCCACGCCAAATTCGGTAGGTCAATTTGGCGTGGGGATGAAACGTACCTTGTTTAAATTAGGAAAAAAATTCAAGGTATACTCTAAAAAGAAAGGTGAAGCATTTTCTATAGATATAGATGTTGATAAATGGAAAGTAGATGATAAAGATTGGACATTTAACATCGAATTTAATGATGCAATTGAGGTCAATGATGGCGAAACGAAGATAATTGTATCTGACATTTACCCTGATATTTCTGAACAACTTAGTTTGCAAACCTTTATCAATTCATTAAGCCAAGAAATATCATCTGCTCATTTCATGAGTATAAACTCAGGTCTAAATGTATATATTAATGATGGAAAGGTATCAAATTATCACTTAACTTTACTACATTCCGAGGAGTTAGGTGTTTACAGTAAGGAATTTAATATTGACAATGTCTCTGTAAAAATAACAGCAGGGATATCTGAAAGAAAATTGGAGGCTGGTGGATGGTATATAGTCTGTAATGGCCGTTTAGTTGAAAGTGCGAACCAAAACCGAATAACTGGTTGGCAACTTGATGGTATACCTAAGTACCATCCTGATTATGCTTTTTTTAGAGGGGTCGTCGAGTTTAATTGTGAGGATTCAAGTAAATTACCTTGGACAACTACAAAAACTGGAGTAGATAGAGATAACTCGATCTATAGAGTTGCATTGAATAATATGAAAATAGCAATGAGACCCATTATTTCTTTTTTGCGTGAACGTGCGAAAGAAGATATGCAGTTTAAAAATGGATTGCTTGATTCTAAACCATTAAATGAATCAATTGGGCATGCAACTCATGTTCAATTAAATGTTATCGAAGCGTCAGATGTTTTTGAAAGACCTCCTGCAGCTGAAAGAAAAGATATGCCAGAAGTGGCGACAATTCAATATACCGTATTAGCTTCTGATATTGAAAAAGCGAAACTATCGCTAAATGTTTCGACAAATAAAGAAGTTGGTGAAGAGACATTCAATTACTATATGAGTTACGAGTGTAAAAATGGCTAATACTGGAAGAAAAATCGATTATCGCATAAGGCCAGCGAAAAATATTGAAAGAAAAATGATAAGGGATGTATTATTACGTTTGTCTCCCTTTGGTATTTTTTCTGATTATCAATATATAGGCTTTGGTTCAAAGTACTTTACCGACTTTATCATTATGCATAAATATCTTGGTATTGATGATATGATTAGTATTGAAGGCGATGTAAATAATAGAAGAAGATACAGATTTAATAAGCCTTTTGAATGTATAGATGTTAAATTTGGCCACTCTAATGAGGTTTTACCAACATTAAATTTATCTAGAAAACTAATTCTCTGGTTAGATTATGACTATCTATTTGATAATACAATGCTTAGTGATTTGGCTACAGTAACGGAACAATGTCCATCTGGTACGGTTATCTTCCTTAGCTATAATTCTGAGTCGTATAAATTAAATGATTTAAAAAAAGAATATCCAGACCTAGATTCAGGCCATTACCGTAGAAAATTCGAATCGGCAATTGGTAGTGAGTTTATCCCTGTAGGCTTTGATGAAAGAGGGTGGTCTGATAGGAAAAAATACTCAAAATTCCTCAGAGAATGTATTCTATCTCAACTTGATAAAATCCTAACGAATAGGAATATTGATTTGGATATAGCGGAAAAACTTATTGCTCATCAAATATGCTTTTTTGACTATTCTGATGGTGCCCCTATGTCGACACTTGGTATAATGATAACTAAGCAAAATGAAAGTGAATTATTTTCCTCATGTAAGTTGAATAGTTTATATTTTTATAGTTCGACTGAAGACTCTTACGAAATAAATGTCCCCAACCTCACGAGCAAAGAGGTCAGATATTTAATGGAAAAAATGCCAAAAGGGGAAAATTTCGATGTGGATTTTCGTATTTTTGCAGAAAAAGATGTCAATGATTTTCAGGCTAATTATAAGTATTATCCATCTTTCATGGAGATAGACCCCTTATGATAAATGTTGAATGATATCAATCTTGGAAGTTAAACTAAATCACGCAACCTTGTTATACTTGTTTTTTTGGGGGCGTGATTAGTTATTTTATTTGATATGATCTTGGTTTATTTTAATCCAAAAGACTTATATCTTTCCAATAATAATGTTTTTAGAAGTATTTATTTCATCCAGTATTAAATTTGTGAGCCTATCAACTTCATCATCAATTTTTTCTATTGACTCTAAAAGGATTTTATAAGCATGAATTTGATGGGGGCCAGTGCTTTCCTCAAAATTAATAACTAAAGTCCTTAATTTTACAAATTCGTTTTTATAATTATCAATTAAATTGTTGGCTTTATTAGAACCTATTGATCGCAAAATATTTGAAGCCATTTTTTGTTCAGAAAATGACAGATGGGCTTTTTCTGATGAGACAGCCTCGGTTTTATAGAAGTTTTTTTCTAAAGGTTTACTTGATGGATCACTAAGTCTACTATATTTTATTTTTTTATGGGAGATGTAAAGGCCCACGGCATCAGAGAAGTTACAGAAATTCTCAAATGCTTTGTATAACAAATCCACCTCCTTTTCGTGTATTTTACTTTTCGCTGTTTGTTTTGGAGTCTTGATAAATATATAACAACTTAATATAACTAAAAATAAAGATATTAGCAAATTACCTGCTGGCACGATATAATCGATAAGGCTTTTTTCAGTGATTATCTCTGCTAGGGTTTTCAATTGTTCGTAAGATAAAGTCATAATTTACTCAGTTTACAATTAGATATGATTGGTGAATGATTCTCAAAGAGAAAAAATCAACCCTATAAGATTCTTATGATTTCTAAGCGAAGCTATGCCATCTTCAACATGTGCAGCCCAAGCTTTATTAAACATTTTCTGATCCATTTGAGGATAGAGCATTTTTAGAATCAGCTCAGTTGCCTGAAGAGTCTCACCTAGCCACGTGATTTTATCTAATACTAGAGAGCCATCCAGTTTTTTATTATCCTGCTCTGGGGAAAAGCGATACTCACTCTCCACAGAGCGGAAGAATGCCAGTCTAGCCGTGACATTGGGTGTTATCCCAGTATATCCTTTTAGTTTTTTAAGCTGGTCTTCAGTCTGACGACTAAGCATCATTCGATTTGGGAGCATCAGATTGCCTCCTTGGTTAGTTCCCAGAAATAACCGGGTTTTAGTGCAGATGATTTGGTATGTGCATTAAACACTATCTCATAAGCATGAGAAATATCATCACGCAGTCGATCGACGAAATAGCGCTCGTCCACTTCAGTATCGGTGGATAGCAGCACTACCTGATGGCTGGCCTCCGGGAAATAATGATTAATCAACTTATCCCGATGCTGAGAATCCAGACGTCCTAACGGCGTATCAATAATCACCGGGAAATCACGCCCGGAGGTTTTTGCCAGCGCTTCAAGAATAGCAATTGCATAAATCTGCTTTTCACCCGCAGAAAGCAGCTTACGATTAATCACCGACCCCTTTTCATCCACCAGTTCAACATCAAATGTCTGTGGATTTATGTGCGCATTAAGCTGTAAATCCTCTTTACGAGCCAGCTTGTGGTAGGCAATTTCAAAGTTAGCAGATAATTTTTTCACTCGCGCCTGCGTTAGTACATCGCTGTAATAATCGAGAAGGTTAATGGTCTCCTGTGCATTTTTAAATGCGCTGCTCAAACCATGTTGGCTACGGATGATGTCGTGTGCTTTCTGTACCTGACGAACACAGTCCAGTTGCTGCTGTTTCGTCCGTTTAGCCTCTTCCAGAAGAGAGCGGTATTTTTGCCGCTGTTTTTCACGCTTATGATCGAGATCGCGTAATGCTGCAAAGAGATCCATTAACTGCTCGTCTTCCGGGGCGCGGGCAATATTGGCAGCAGCCTGTTCTAGTTGTTGTTCAATCTCAGCTAACTGAGTACGGTATAGATCGAAGCGCTGCCATGCCTTTTTGCTGTCTTGTTCAATTGATTGCTGGAGGACACCCGATTCACGCTCAGAGATATCAAAGAGCAAATCGCCTTTAGGTTTAGTTGCCATATACTCTTTCAAATTGTCAGTAATCGCTTCGGTGGCAATTTTACTTATGGTACTGGAACGTAATGCAATATCATTTTTAAGTTTGGTTAAAAACTGACCCAACTCTTTTTCAAAACTCTGAGTTTGCTTAATCTGGGCTTCATCATTAATTTTCCCCAGCAACTGGGCTAACGTTTTCGGAGCTAGCGCATAAGGTAGCGATCCATCACACTCTTGTCGAAGTGCTTTTTCCAGACGATCCTTATCTTTCAGCAAAGTATCAACTTTCTGTTTTTCTTGCGCTTTAGTCTGGGCAAATGCGCCGCCCTGTGCATTTAGTAAACCTTCATAATGGATAATATCTTTAGACAAAAACTCAATCCGAGTTTTAGTAAAATCGGCTTTTTCCAACAGCTCTTCAGTTTGGCAGCCTAATGCTTTACTTTGTTTTTCAAGTTCTGAGATCTGCTCTTGTTGAGAACTTGCTAACTGACTGGATTGCTGACGCTTAACGAAAATTATTAAGTCATTGCGTAGTTTTGATATTAGATCTAAACCTAATAAACGACGTACGGCAGTGCGTAGAATATTGCCAGATTCATCTTCTGCCAGTTCCGAAATTTTCTCACCGTCAAAAAAGAATAGATCGGCAATGCCGTGCGGGATTAATTCATTAAGAAACCCTTGGCACTGATCGTAATCCAACTCACTAAGCGGTTGCCCATCCTGTTGCAGAGAGAGTCGGTCTTTCTTTCCCTTTTTCCATGTTCGTGTAACGGTAAATTCCGCTTCATGGCCGCCCTTATTGTAGGTGAAGGTTAATTCAACAGCTGCCTTTTCAGGTTGCTCACTATAGTTCGCGCCGTTGTGAATTAACGAGCTAAGCTGTTCAATATATTCCTGTTGCTGAGTTGCAAGGCCAAATGCCAGCCGACCATACAACGCCAGACGGATCGCCGACAGAATCGACGTTTTTCCCGCCCCGTTTAAACCACCAAACAGCACAATAGGACGAGGATTCACTTCGTGCGGACGCTTTCTCGGCGCCAGATCAATGGTGTGAGTACCGTTAAATACCCGAAAATTATGTAATACCAGTTGTTTAATGAGCACGTTCGTTTTCCTCCTCAACAAAAACAGAGGATTCGCTGGAATCGACAATTCTACGCTGTAAAACCTGAAGTTCAGCTTCCAGCCTAGTGACTTCTTCCTGATGAATATCCCGGTCGTTACGTTTTTGTAGCGTTGCCTGTTGCTGCTGTATCTCCTCTAGACTGCCCCAGTCCTGTTTTAGAATGGTACCGAGCTTGTCAAAAATCCCCTGACGGCGGCTTAGTCCTTCCATTGACACTTCCAATTCAATCAGCTTCATGACCATCTCGGGTGCAACATCAAATCCCTGAGCTATCTGCACCAACAAATCTGCATCGCTGGCGTCAAAGCGTGATTGATCATCAACTACCCAGTCCAGATCCCGCTGATATACGTCACGGTAAATACCGGGTAATGTGTCATACCAGTCTGGCTCATTAGGATCTTTCAACCACTCCTGACGGATAGCGTGCAGCTCCGGCTGGGTAATTAACGTAATCGTATGGCCCTGGGCATTTAAATCGCGCTCAATCTCCAGCAGCTCTTTCAGCCACTGCTGGCGATACTTAAGCCAGTAGGGGCCAGGAACATGCTTACGCTCGGCACTAATTTCCTCGCCATCTTTGGCATACTGATAACTGACCTTGCCGGTACGACGCTTGTAGTTTCGAAACGTGTCTTTATTTGCTGGATCGGTGGTGAACGCGAGCAGATCGCGGAATTTCAGTAGCGGAGACATCCACTCTTCACCATTCTGGATCAGGCTCTCCATCGCTTTATCTTTGGTGACTACGGTACAGGTCCAGCAGCCAAAGCGAGAGTTACCACAAGAAGGAGTGCTTTCATCGATCACCAGTGGACATTCACCTTGTGCGGAAGAGTCCATATAGAGAGTCCAGAGCGGGCGGTTATTACCGCCCCACGGGGTTTCCCATTCATCAATATCATCCTGAGCATAGCGAAACGCACCGCGCAGAAGTTTCCAGACATCTTCCACATCCCAAGTATCAATCGGGGTATAGATAAAGGCATTTGCCAGTGTGGTGTGTCGGGCCAGACGTGAGCCGTCAATTTTGTGTTTTGCGATGACCTGTGCACGGGAAGCGCTTTCACTGCTGCGTGAACCCAAAACCACAATTACCTCATCAAACTGACTGACCTTTTCTTTAATAAAGTTGCTGACCGGATTGATTTTCATACGCTCGGTACACCAGCGGAAACTGCGGGTGGGAGCAGGATAGCCTTTCCCCAGAAGATTCACCCAGAACGTTTCATTGGTTTTAGGTGTCACAGCGTGCTGAGTGATTGGCAGGTTATTACGTTTTGCACCTGCTTCAATCTGCAACATTGTTTTCTTTATCAAATCCACAACCACCGGCGTTTCCACCAGTGTATCGGATGACACCACAAACACATCTTTGCTGCGCATTTCAGGGGGGAGACCGAGCAAGGCCAGATACACCAGCGTGATCACGGCGGAAGAATCTTTACCACCACTGTAGCCAATCACCCACGGACGCTTATCCGCACAATAAATTCTTTGTACTTCGGCTACATACTCGGCCAGAGGACGTCCGGCGAACAGCTCCTGATTAATAAAATCTTCGTATTCGGCCAGATCAAAGGCCTGAACTAATTTACTCATGAGACAACCATTTGAGCTTCAAGCTCCTGTTCTTCAGGAGTGAGAGGAATTGAGAGTGCGTTTTTTAGCGCATTGCAGGTGAGCTGGATCGCTGTATTGGTTTTACTCAGCTTGCCGTGCTGCATCGCACGTTTGATCAGATCTGGATTATTTCTGCGCCAGTTAAAGGCCTTGAGTGCAGCAATTTTATCTTGCCACTGCTCTGGGTAATCGGTTAGCAGTGTATATCCCAGTTGCCCGAGCGCCTGCAAACCAATACCGTGAGCGTGAATATAGTCTTGCCGCAGTTGAACCGGTGAAACTTCTTTTTTTGCGGCTAACTGCCAGTCCGGCATTACATGATAAATAGCTTGCCAGTAACGGGTTGCTACCTGGGTACACTCTTCAAAATTACCCTCTTTAGGATCTTTTCCTAGCAGTGCACGGGTAGCTTGTTTGATGCTGCTTAACGTGAATAATTTATTTGACCGTTGACTGATACCGGATTTTTCTAGCTCGGTCATTCCGACAAACGGCTCTACGGACATTGCCAGATAACGCGCCAGATTCGAACTGGCATCTCGATGATCATACAGGGATGCCAGTGACGGGCTAGGACGAATAGCGTATTTATTCAGATCGGCAAACATCTGTTGGCTGCGTTTTAACCCTTCATCGACAAAAAATAGCACAGGAATATTATCCTGCCCTAACTCTGGGCGTGCCTCTAAAGCATCTTCAATCGCTTTACGACGATGCTGACCGTCATTGATCAGAATTTGTGCATCCATCGGTACGCATAACGTTCCTAGATTGTTTGTCCCTGGAAACTCATCAAACTGGACGTCAACAGCGATGGATGCTGTAAGCGCAGAAAACACGTAATCTTTTGGGTTTTCAAGAAGATAACGCACCATTTCGGGGATGCGTGATTTATTCAGCGTGCGCTGTGCGCGTAGCTCAGGAGGGACATCATTTTCATCAAAGCTGAATATTTTTGGTATGATGCGCATCGGGCATGTAGCGATGTAGAAAGGTCGACCCGCCTGGATGCCACGTATAGCTGGAAAAGAGTAGCAGTAATCTGCATCAACACTAGCCATACTTAAAATTCCGTCCAAAAGATTGATTGAAGTCATTTACGTGATATTTTACGTAATTATCTGGTTGATTCACAGTCTTTTTACGTTTTACGTGAAATTTTGCGTACTGATGCACCGTTTGTAAGTCGAATTTACTTGCTTGTATTGCAAGAGTTAAGTGATTATCACTAGATTGTATGTTCGAGGCTCCATCACTTTTGGCTGGATGACGGGGTGATTCAGACGTGGTATGAGTCTGCGACACTGTAGTGGATCGGTAATTCAGGATACCTCGAAATCCTGTTTGGATGGACCCCACCCCAATAGACGATCCTACCCTATAGTTTTTTGGGTCAGCCCAAACGTGGCCTCACAGGCTTCGCTGGACATTTACCATTTTCTGACGCGTGAGGTGGGGCGGAATTTCTCCCGTTTATTTCGGTGGTGGAGTATGACGCACGGGGTGGTGATGCAGGGTGGGTAATCGTCAGCTCTTTGATCACACGCTGGCGGTCTGGCGGGGCGAACGCCCGGCGTTGTGCCCGCTGCAGCCCACCTATGGATACGGGCGGGTGGTTGAGCAGAGCGGTGATGTTTACAGTTGCGATCACTATGTAGAGGCAGAGCATCGGCGGGTAAGCTGCTACAGCAGGCCTCCTGCAAAGCTGATTGTAGCTAAAGTACGACGACGGTTCGGCCAGCAGAAAGCGCAGTGATCGGATGATTGCCATCGTTACCCGTGGCGCTTGGCCTGGCAGGGGGGACCGAAGCATCGGGTCAACGATCGATGGAGTCATCTTTGTGCCGGGTATCGCATGATCGTCAGCCATATGGATCCGTATATGACCTATATGGCGCTGCAGATTCATTTACCGCAATCTCCGGGCAGGGAGATGACGGTGGCGGACACTAATATTTTACTCTGTTCCCGGAAGGTCACTATTCGTACTAAATAACTCATAATAAAATACGTATATATACTATCAACTATTCCATGTAATGTATTATATCAGCCAAGCTTGGCTGATAACGACGCAGGCAGGAATACCGGAAAGTGAGCGTATTGCCTGGCAGCAGCAATCCTCTGCGGGGCTGTTTATCCAAAATCTGATTTATTTAAAAAAGTTCATTAACTTTCCCTCAGCGGATCTTCTCTAAAACTGCATTAAGATCCAGCGATAACTGGCGGGCGATATGGACAAATTCAATGATATCCAGTCGGCGTTCGCCACTCTCTATCTTTGATACAAATGATTGTGGTTTTCCCAGCTCTTGCGCGAGCTGGGCTTGGGTGATCTTCAGCTCGATCCTTCTAGCTTTCAGCGTTTTTATAATTGATTGATATTCATATGAATAAATTGATGACATAGTCAATATCCGATCTCTATCCCAAAATCGAATATCGTTCATTTACATAATTATCCCAAAGTGGGATATTCTCGATTCTGTAGACGGCTATGTGTCATTAGCGAGTAACGATATTAATCAAATAATAAAAGAAAAGCATATGTGATTTCATGGAAGGATAAACTCATATGATTATTGAGACGATCGAACGTGAGGCGGGGCGGTTAAGCGCTAACCGCTATTTGCGCGCATTGCGGGATGGCATTGTACTGTGTATGCCGTTGATTATCATTGGCTCGCTGTTTCTCATTATTGGCAACTTCCCGGTAGACAGTTGGATCGCGTTATTAAAGGAGCAGGGGGTATCCCCCTGGTTGGATAAAATCGTCGATGGCTCTTTTGGTATCATCGGTCTGATTGCCTCTTTTGGCATCGCGTATCATCTCACCGCCTCATGGCAGGAGGATGGTGTCGCCTCCGGTGTGATCTCGCTCTCCTGTTATTTGATCCTCACCCCCTATTTATCTACGTTGATGGAGAGTGGCGGGGCGGCAAGTTATCCCCTGAACTATATGGGAAGTAAGGGGATATTTGCGGCGATAGTGATCAGCATGGTGACAGCCAGAGTCTTCCATTTTTTTATACAACGAAACATCGTTATCCGAATGCCAGAGGGGGTTCCACCGGCGGTCAATCGCTCGTTTATCTCGTTGATCCCAGGGGCGGTGATGATCTTACTGGCGGGTGGGGTGCAGTTTGTGCTGGTTAAGGCGAACCTAGGGAATATTCATGAGGTATTGGCCACCGTGCTGCATGCTCCCTTGAGTTTTCTGGGGGGAACCCTGGTGGGAACCTTGATTGCCATCGTACTCAACTCACTCTTTTGGTTAATTGGCATTCATCCTGGCGGCACGATCAATGCCGTGATGGCGCCTATCTGGCTGATCAATACCGATCAAAACCGGATCGCGCTGGCGAATGGGCTGGAGTTGCCCAACATCATTACTCAGCCGTTTATGGATAATTTTGTCTGGATGGGCGGCGGGGGAGCGACGATAGGCCTGGTGATATGCCTCCTATTCTTCTCGCGCAGTCGGCAGAGTAGAACATTAGGTTCCCTCGCCATGCTGCCGGGGATCTTTAACATCAACGAGCCGCTTATCTTTGGTTTGCCGATTGTGCTTAATCTGAAAATGGCGATCCCCTTTCTATTATCTCCCGTGGTAATTGCGGTGGTGACGTATCTCAGCATGTTATATGGCTGGGTCGAGAAACCCATCGGGGTGACGATGCCATGGACCATGCCTCCCTTGGTGAGTGGTTATTTCGCTACAGGGGGGCACATGAGCGGTGCCGTGATTCAGTTGGTCGGGATTATTCTATCAACCGTAATCTATTATCCATTTTTTATTTTTGTAGATAGACAACAATATCAGAGTGAAAGTGAGAAGGAAGCAGATTATGAATAAGCGGCTATTAAACTGTTTTGCTAGCGATTTCTTGCAGATGTCTCCTACGGAGTTGAAGTCGGCTATCCGTGCCAGTGAGGGGCGTACATTGCTTTCCGAGAATATCGCCACACGTTTCCCCGTCGGTCATGATATCACCAATAGTGAAGTGGCCAGAGCATTCGGTGCTGATTTAATTCTCTTAAATAAACTCGATCTCTTTAATCCCGAGATTGCCGGGTTAACTTCGAGTGAGCGTGCCCCGATTGCACAGCTGAAGCATCTGGTGGGGCGGCCTATCGGTGTTAACCTCGAACCCGTCGATACGGCGGCCAAGATGGCCGAGGAGAGAGTCATCATCTCCTCTGGTCGGCAGGCGACGCGTGAGACCTTATGCAAGGCTAACGAGATGGGGTTTGATTTTATCTGTTTGACGGGCAATCCGGGTGCCGGGGTGAGTAATCATGCCATCATCGAGTCTATTGCTGTGGCGAAGGAATGTTATCACGGTTTAATTATTGCCGGGAAAATGCACGGAGCCGGTGTCGATGAGGAGGTGGTCAATCTGGCGGTGATTAATGCCTTTATCGATCAGGGGGCGGATATCATTCTGTTGCCTGCCGTGGGTACCGTACCCGGTATCTCCATGGCGATGATCGCGGAAGCCGTTAAGGTGATCAGGCAACGCGGGGCGTTGAGTCTCTCTGCTATTGGTACGAGCCAAGAGAGCGCCGATGTTTCCACCATTAGAGATATTGTCCTAATGAATAAAATAGCCGGTGTTGATATACAGCATATCGGTGATGCGGGTTATTGCGGGATGGCGCCTTACCTCAATATCTTAGAGGCATCGCGGGTGTTGCGTGGCGATCGGCATACGATCCATATGATTGCCGCTTCCGTGAATCGCTAGGGTAAGCATAAACCATGACGGTTTAACTCGCCTGGCGAAGTGCGTGTTGCCGTTAAGCATACGGAGGATCTCCGTGAAAAACATTCTACTGTGTTGTGCGTCTGGGATGTCGACCAGCCTACTGGTGCAAAAAATGAAACAGGCGGTGGCAAAGCGCGGGGTTGATATTGCGATTCGCGCCGTGCCGATTGCCGCCTTTGCGGAAAATATGGCCGATGCCGATATTATTTTGCTTGGCCCTCAGGTGCGTTACCAGCAAGCGCATGTACAGGCCATCGCGCAGCCGCAAGGTAAACGCGTAGCGGTCATCGACATGCGAGATTATGGCTTGATGGATGGGGATGCCGTACTCACGATGGCGTTAACGCTGCTGGAGAAATAAGCATGGATAAGGCTGAAAGCATAATTATGGAGCTGTTGGTTAACGCCGGTACGGCGCGCAGTCTGTTGCTGGCGGCGCTCCAGCGCGCGCGTGAGGGGAATAGGCATGAAGCCGAGCACGCGTTGGCGGAGGCCCAGCGGTATATTCAATGCGCACATGCGATGCAGACCGAACTGATCGCGCGGGATGAGGGCAGCGGTCAACTCCCCGTTAACCTGATCACCGTGCATGCACAGGATCATCTGATGGATGCCATGATGTTACAGGATTTAGCGGCGCATCTGCTGGAGCTCTACACCCGCCAGCCGGTGATACCACCGCATCCGTCACCGCCATCGGGTTAAGGCCGCCCCCGCGGATTAACCGCTAAAGTGCGATTGGGGCGTGACTGTCGGCAAAACGATGGCGCTCAGACGCTGGGGCGGGTTAGCTTGAGGGCCGTTGCTATCTAGCGGAGGAAACGATGGATCATAAGCCTGCCCTGATCTTCGATGTCAACGAGACGCTGTTGGATCTCGATCATCTCGCGCCACTGTTTAACCGTCTATTCGGCTCGCCCCACGTGCTGCGTGAGTGGTTCGCTCAGTTGGTGCTGTATGCACAATCCCTAACCTTGAATCACCACTCGCTGCCCTTTGGCGTCTTAGGCGGCGAGGTGTTAAAGATGGTCGCCGCGACGCACGGTAAGACGCTTCCGGCGGGGGCGTCGCATGATTTGCAGCGTGCCATCGCCACCTTGCCCGTCTGGCCGGAGGTGCCGCAGGCATTGGCGCGGCTGAAGGCCGCGGGATTCTCCCTGTATACGCTGACCAACAACAGCGCGGAAGTGTTGCACGCGCAGCTCGATGCGGCCGCGATCGCCCACCACTTTACGGCGTGTTTCAGCGTCGATGAACTCGCCGCCGCCTTTAAGCCCGCGCCCGCGGTGTATCGCGCCGTCGAGCAGCGACTCGGCTTGGCGGGGAGCGCGTTGTGTCTGGTGGCCTGCCATCATTGGGACATTCTGGGCGCCCGTAGCGCGGGCTGGCAGGGGGCGATGCTGCTGCGGGCCGGTAATGCACCGCTCGGCGTCGGCCCGCAGCCACAGTTTGTCGCCCATGATTTGGCGCAGTTAGCGGATCAGCTAATTAGCCACGTTGCCACACCAACGTCAGAGGGCGGTGCGGGGGCCAGATAGGCACAATAAAAGATGCCTCACCCGGCCACTCCAGCGCTATCGCCAGCTGCCATGCGCCGAGGCAACAGCCAATCCGTATGCCGGGAGGTAATGCGATCCAACCGAGCCGCCCGGGACTGTAGTGGCACACTGAATTTGGCCACCTGCGTTGAGGTGCTATGCTCACCTCAAAATTTTACAGGTGAACTAATGAGCAAAGTATTTACTGCTGAATTTAAACTTGAAGCGGCAAAGCTGGTCCTCGACCAGCACTACACCCTCAGCGAAGCGGCTAAGGCGATGAACGTCAGTCTTTCTGCCATCAACCGTTGGGTAAAATCGTTACGTATGGAGCGCCAGGGGAAAATGCCACCGGGGTTACCTTTAACTCCAGAACTGGCTGAGCTCAGGGAAATGAGAAAACGTATACAGCGCCTTGAAATGGAAAACGAAATCCTAAAAAAGGCTACAGCGCTCTTGATGTCGGACTCTCTCAACAGTTCTCGGTAATAGACAGTCTGAGGGCGCACTACCCGGTAGCCTCATTGTGCCGACTGTTCGGTGTTCACCGAAGCAGCTACCGTTATACACGTAAAAGCAGCACTGAGCCTGATGCTGACCGTGCCGTTAAACGTAGTCTGGTCAGTGAAGTCTGGAACGCCAGTGGGGGCTCCGCCGGTGCCAGAAGCATCGCCACGATGGTCACTACGAAGGGTGTAAAACTCGGCCGATGGCTGGCCGGGCGGCTGATGAAGGAACTGGGTATCACCAGTTGCCAGATACCGGGGCATAAATACAAACGAGGGGGCAATGAGCATGTTGAAATCCCGAATCTTCTTGCCCGGCAGTTTACCGCCACAGAGCCAGATCAGGCCTGGTGTGGCGATGTGACCTACATCTGGACGGGCAAACGATGGGCTTATCTGGCCGTAGTGCTGGATCTGTTCGCCCGCAAACCGGTGGGCTGGTCGCTATCGTATTCACCAGACTCAGACCTCACCATAAAAGCACTTCAGATGGCATGGGAGTTACGAGGACGGCCATCAGACGTGATGTTCCACAGTGATCAAGGGAGCCATTATAGCAGCAGTAAATACCGGCAGATGTTGTGGCGCTACCGGATCACACAGAGCATGAGTCGGCGGGGAAACTGCTGGGATAACAGTCCGATGGAGCGGTTCTTCCGAAGTCTGAAGAGTGAATGGGTACCGACAACGGGCTACGAAAGCTTCGGTGAAGCACGGTCATCCATAGTCCGGTATATCACGGGGTACTACAGTGCTCTCAGGCCTCACTGGTATAACGGCGGCTTAACCCCAAATGAATCAGAGCGACTGTTCCACGAACAGTCAGGTCGTGTGGCCAAAATTAGTTGACCACTACAAAATTCATCCGGGTGATAATTTGATCGGGCGTTTCTCCCTGCGTCAGCGCTTCCACCACCTGTTGCAGGGGAAGAGGCAGCGTTTGTGCAGGCCACGTCACTTCAACGCTGACGAGTTGGCGGTGTGTCCGGGGTATCATCGGTCAGTTTCTCCGTGGTTTCGCTGTCGTTCAGCCATAAAATAGGGTCATTTTTTGCCGTTACAACGTTCTCCGGACGGTTCCACCATGCGGGAGTGCTGCCGTACTGTTTTCCCATATAGAGGGATCGTGGGCGATGTGCGCGCTGTTTTCCGCCATCAGCGGATGCGTTGATGGCCCACGTTGTCACGTCGGCGTGAGTGAGGGGCGCGAGGGCAGGCTGGCACCATAAAAAACGCCCCATCACGCGAGGTGACGGGGCGTCTGTGAGGTAGGGCGGTCGCGCTATCAGCGCACGATGATGCCCAGCAGGATGCCCACCACGCCAAAGTCGGCGTCGCTGAAGGTGGTGTTGGCGATGCCGATCTGGCCGAGTACCGGCAGCAGGAACACCGGCAGGAAGGTGATCAGCAGCCCCTGGGCGAAGGCGCCCAGGATGGCGCCGCGCCGCCCACCGGTGGCGTTGCCGAACACACCCGCTGCCGCACCGACGAAGAAGTGCGGTACCACGCCCGGGATGATCACCGTCATGTTCAGCGCGTACAGCACGAACATGCCGATGACCCCGGCGGCAAAGCTGCTCAAGAAGCCAACCAGTACCGCGTTGGGGGCGTAGGGGAACACCACCGGGCAGTCCAGCGCCGGCTTGGCGTTGGGCACCAGCTTGTCGGAGATCCCCTTAAAGGCCGGGACGATCTCGGCGATCACCATCCGCACACCTTGTAGGATGATGTACACCCCGGCGGCGAAGGTGATGGATTGCATCAGCGAAAACATAAACCAGTTCTTGCCGCCGCTCACCTCACGCACATAGTCACTGCCGGCGAACAGGCAGGTGATGATAAAGATGATGAACATGGTGAACGAGATCGCCACCGGCGTATCACGCAGGAACAGCAGGCTCTTCGGCACATTCATGTCTTCGGTAGAGTGCTCTTTGTTACCGAACTTGCTACCGATAAAGCCGGCCAGTACATAGGATACCGTCGAGAAATGGCCGATGGCCACGTCGTCTGAGCCGGTGATCTTTTTCATGTAGGGATGGGCGATGGCCGGGAAGAACACCATACAGAAGCCGACGATCAGCGAACCGACCAGCACCAGCATCGTGCCCTGCATCCCGGCGGTCGCCAGGATCACCGCCACCATCATCGACATAAACAGCGTGTGATGACCGGTGAGGAAGATAAACTTCCACGGCGTCAGGCGGGCGATAACGATGTTGATCAGCATGGCGAAGAACATGATCATCGCCATCTCACGCCCGAAACTCTTCTGGGCGATGGAGACGATGGCCTCGTTATTCGGCACCACGCCATTAATGCCGAAGGCATGTTGGAAGATGGCGGAGAAGTCACCCAGCGAGCTGACCACCAGACCGGCGCCGGCACCCAGAATGACAAAACCCATGATGGTCTTGATGGTGCCTTTAATGCATTCGGTAACCGGTTTTTTCTGGGCGATTAAGCCGATGAGTGCGATCAGGCCGACTAATATCGCCGGTTCGGATAGCACATCCTGCATCAGAAAACGGAAGAATGACATAGTGCCTCCACTACAATGCGCCGAGTTTACGCAGGGCGACGCTCAGACGTTCTTTCATCGCCACTTTATCGATCATGTTATCCAGCGCGACGATCTCGCCGCCGACCTGCTGGGCGACCAACTGCTCGGCGATATCGGCGGTACCGACGAAAATATCGCTGGCGGTGCCTTTGGCGGAGCCTAAATCGACATGGTTAACCTCGGCGTTGACCTGCAGATCTTTTAGGATGGTCTTGATGCTCATTTCCATCATCAGACTGGTGCCTAAACCGTTACCGCATACCACTGTGATATTCATAATTATTCCCTCGGTGTAATTCGTAATTAATAACGCGCGATGACTTGCAGGATCTCATCGACGCTTTCTGCCTGTTGCAGCCTATCGATATCGTCTTGGTTATCGAACAGCTCGGCGAGTTTGGCGATGATGCCGATGTGGCTATTACTATCGGTGGCGGCCAATACGATCAGTAATTTAATCGGATCGTTACCGGCGGAGCCGAATTCGACGCCGTGTTTAATCACGGTCAGGCCTAATGCCAATTGATTCACGCCATCTTCCGGGCGTGCATGCGGCATGGCCATGCCTGGGCCCAGCACATAATAGGGGCCGATTTTGTTATGCGACTGAATAATGGCATCGACATAGCCAGGGGTAATCGCATTATTTGCTATCAGTGGGGCACAGGCGGTTTGAATCGCCTCACGCCAGTCCGTTACCTGCTCGATAACCTGAATGACGTTGGGGGTAAGCAGTTTCGTCAACATTCAATCGGCTCCTGGTCATGTCGGCTGTTTTTTTAAAATGATTCTCTTGTGAAAGGCATAGTAGAGAGCAATGGTAGCGCTATCTAGTTCGAGGAAGTGATTTCGTGATAGCGCTATCATTTTGCTGCGAAATTAATCCGCCGGCGCTCAAAGCGCGTCGCTGCGCTGATCATCGGCGGCAAGCTGTGCTACCGTAAGACGGTCAGTGATCAATGTGAATACACCCTACTTCATGGAAAAAACACGCAAGAGAAAAGGCACCGGGCGCGTCACCCTACAAGAGGTCGCACAACGAGCCGGTGTCGGCTCGATGACGGTATCGCGCGCGTTACGCACCCCCGAACTGGTCTCCGCTAAGCTGCGCGCCAAGATCGATCAGGCGATCGCCGAGTTAGGCTATATTCCAAACTCGGCGGCGGGGATCCTGGCATCGGGGCAGAGCCGGACGGTGGCGGTGGTCGTCCCCTCGCTGCGTGATTACGCCAGCTCGGTGTTCCTGCAATCATTGCAGGCGGCATTGAACGACAACGGCTATCAGGTGGTCATCGGCTGTCACGATTACCAGGCGAAGAGGGAGGCCGAGGTGCTTTCTACGCTGCTGCAGAGTAGCCCGGCGGCCCTGGTGGTGTTCGGTGCGCTGAATGCGGAGCAGGCCGTCGAGCTGCTCGCCAACAGCGCGTTACCGGTGATCTGCGCCGCCGGCGAGGACGCATACCCCTTCGCCCTGAACCTGCAGAGCAATATCGGCGATGCGGCCTACTTCCTCACCGAGTACCTGCTGCGGCAGGGGCACCAGCGCATCGGCTATATCGGCGCCCAGATGGGGCGCAAGATGCAAGGGCAACAGCTGAGCGGCTGGAGCCGGGCGATGCTGCACCATAACTACAGCGCCGAACAGAGCATTACCACGCCCTATGTGGCGACGATGGAGTTTGGCCGCCAGGCTATCAGCGACATGTTGACCCGCCAGCCGGAGCTGGAGGCGGTGGTATGCAGCCACGAGGCGATCGCGCTGGGGGTGCTGTTTGAATGCCAACGGCGGCTGATTAAGCTGCCCGGCATGTTGGCGCTGGCCTGCGTCGAAGGCTCCGCCAACTGCGACCAGATCCACCCCTCGTTAACCTCGCTACGCATCGATTACGACAAGATGGCGCATGAGGCGGCGAAACGCCTACAGCAATGGCTGGCCGCCCCGGATGGCGAGCGTCCCGGCGCGCCGCAGACGGTGATCTTCCCCTATAAGTTTGTCGCCCGACAGAGCGCCTAGGCGCGCTGCGACGGCGGTCTACCCATTAAATCCCAGCTCGGCAGAGATAGCCCCGGCCGCGCTTCCCATACGACATCAGGCGAGGTGGGCGGGGTCTGCCTCGCCATCACGCTGTAGCAGTGCGATCAGGGTGCAGGGGGCCGCTGGCGCGCTATCGGCACGCACGGGCTGGAGCTTTCCGCTCTCTGACAGGGTAAACAGCGGAATGACGCCCTGGTGCATCGCCAGGTACTCTGGCCAGCCGAAGTTCTTATTCAAGCGAGTGACCTTGATGATGGCGCCTCTGGCTATCAGGCTACTCAGTTTCCCGTAGCTGGCCTCGTGATTGAAAAGGCTCTCGTGGCGGCGGAAACGCGCGCTCTCCGCACGATCGCCGCGTCCCTTCAGCGGCGAGCCGGAGCGGATCGCGAAGACGTTCTCATCGCCGAGGATATGGCCGAAGTGGTAGATGGCCAAGGCGTTCTGGTGGCGGTTGGGCGACAGGGCGAATACCTGCGCCGTCTCGCCGAGATTGAGGTAGTTTTCCGCGTGCTCGGAGTAGGCGTGGCCGTAATAGGCGGGGATCCCCTCCATGCGCGCCTGGCGGTAATACTCCCAGCTGCTGTCGCTGACGATGACGGGGATCTCCAGCTTGATCAGCGCCTGGGCCAGCAGGCGGGCTACGCTGTTGGCCCCGATGATCAGTACGCCGCGCGGCTTACGCTGCTGGACGCGTAGCAGGCGGGCCACGAAGCGGCTGGTCAGGCTCTGCAGGATGACGGTGCCGATGATGATGGCGAAAACCACCGTCACCAGCCGTCCGGCATCCGGGTAGCCGCTGCGTTGTAGCGTCAGGGCAAAGAGGGCGCTGACGGCCGCGGCGACGATGCCGCGCGGCGCGATCCAGCTGAGCAATAGCCGCTCGCGCCACCGCAGCGAGGAGCGCCAGGTAGAGACGGCGATGCACAGCGGCCGGGCGATGAACTGCACGGCGCACAGCACCCCGATGAGCGGCCAGCCCATCTGCCAGAGTGCCGCGATATCGAGGCGTGCCGCCAGGATAATGAAGAGGGCGGAGATCAGGATGACGGAGAGCTCCTCCTTAAAGGCGAGGATATCGCTGGTATCGACATCGCGCATGTTGGCCAGCAGGATGCCGATCACCGTGACGGCCAGTAGCCCCGACTCGTCGGCGATGGCGTTCGACAGGCCGAAGGCGGCCAGCACCGAGGCGAGGACCGCCAGGTTTTGCAGATAGCTTGGCACCCAGGCGCGGCGCAGGCTGATGCCGATAAGATAGCCGCACGCCAGCCCGACGAGCAGGCCGGACAGGACGGTGCTGCCCAGCGTCCAGAAAAGATGGCCGTAAGACCGGGCGCTTTGTTGCAGGACGATGAATTCGAAGACCAGCAGCGTGAAGATGGCGCCGATGGGATCGATGATGATCCCCTCCCAGCGCAGCACCTGGTTGACGCGGGCGTTCGGGCGCACCACACGCATCAGGGGGGCGATCACCGTGGGGCCGGTGACTACGGTTACCGCGCCGATCAGCGCCGCTAGCTCCGGCGGCAGCCGCAGTAGCCACCAGCAGGCGAGGCCGATGACGACAAAGGTGGCCAGCATACCGATGCTGACTAGGTTACGCACGACGCCGCCTAGGCCGCGTATCTCCTCCCGCCGCAGCGTCAGCGCGCCTTCGAACAGGATAATCGCCACCGACAGGGAGACGAGGGGAAACAGCAGCTCGCCAAAGAGCCGGTCGGGCTGTACCAGGTGAGTGACCGGGCCGAGAGCAATCCCAAACAAGAGCAGCAGCAGTATGGCCGGTAGGCGCAGTGACCAGGCGGCCCATTGCGCCAGCAGGGCGCTTAATCCAATCAGCACCAACATCAGCGGGGCAGATAACGCCATAACGATCCCTTCCTGTAGACAGTGCGGTTAATGGAGACAGGCTTCTCTCTCTATTCTAGCGGGTCTATCTTTAGTCATTATTTATATAAATGCGAATCGCTCATTGTATTTCTGAATTTGATTAATATTGATAATCAATGGGTTGGAATTATCTGAATCTGTATCGCGCCGATCGGCGAGGCTGCGTACCCTAAGCCCGGCGATATCGTGCTTTACCCGCGTTGTCCCTCGGCCCGGGGGCTGTTCGGTAGAAAATTTCTTCGATCTTTAAGGTAACTTTTACCGTCTCCGACGGGTGTAGAGATGATCCCTGTTTTTTTCTCTACACACTGGAGTGTTGCCATGTTAAAGCCGATTGAAAGCCGTTCCCGTGAGCGTAAGAACCTGAGCGGGCTGTGGCAGTTTGTGCCGGATGTACAGCGTTGTGGTCACCGTGAACAGTGGTGGTGTGGGCCTTTGCCGGGTGCTAGAGCCATTGCGGTACCCGCCAGTTTTAACGATCAGTTTGCCGATGAGGCCATCCGCAACCACGTGGGGGATGTGTGGTATCAGACCGAGGTGCGCGTGCCGCGCGGCTGGGCCGGGCAGCGGGTGGTGCTGCGCTTTGACGCGGTAACCCATGGGGCGACGGTGTGGGTGGATGAAACCCTGGTGATGGTGCATCAGGGGGGATATACCCCGTTTGAGGCGGACATCAGCGCTCTGCTGGCCGGGCGTGAGCAGGTGCGCGTCACCGTCTGCGTCAATAACGAACTCTCCTGGCACACCATCCCGCCGGGGCGGGTCACCGAGGTCAACGGTGAGCGCCGCCTGCAGTATAGCTATGATTTCTTTAACTATGCGGGGATCCATCGTCCGGTGTGGCTCTATTCTACGCCGCAGGATTATGTCCGCGATGTCCGCGTGACGACCGAAATCAGCGCCGATGGGGCGCAGGGGCTGGTGCACTATGCGGTCGATGCTGGCGATGCCAGCGTGCAGTGCCGCCTGCTGGATGGCCAGCAGAACTGTGTGGCCGAGAGCGAGGGGGGCGAGGGGACGCTGACGGTCGCCAACCCACGTCTATGGCAGCCGGGGGAGGGCTATCTGTATACCCTGCAGGTATGCGCCGGGGAGGGTATCGATGAATACACCCTGCGGGTGGGGATCCGCACCGTGGAGGTCACGGAGAGCGCCTTCCTGATCAATGGCAAGCCGTTCTACTTTACCGGTTTTGGCCGTCATGAGGATGCGGATCTGCGCGGCAGAGGGCTGGATCCTGTGCTGATGGTGCACGATCACGCCCTGATGCGCTGGATCGGCGCCAACTCGTATCGCACCTCCCACTACCCCTATGCCGAGGAGATGCTGGACTGGGCCGATGAGCACGGGATCGTGGTGATCGATGAGACGCCGGCGGTGGGAATGATGGCCCTGAACGGCTTCACGCTGGATCTCTCCTCTCGGGAGGAGAAACTGTTTTGTGAGGAGCGCATCGGTTCTCAGACCCAGCGGGCCCACCTGCAGGCAATCCGCGAGCTTATCGCCCGCGATAAAAACCACCCCAGCGTAGTGATGTGGAGCCTGGCGAACGAACCTGATGTCCGCGAGGCGGCGGCGCGCGACTACTTTGCTCCCTTGGTACAGGCGGCCCGAGAGCTGGATCCCTCCCGTCCGCTGTGCTGCGTCAACATTATGCTCTGCCCGCCGGACAAGGACACCATCAGCGATCTGTTTGACGTGCTGTGTCTGAACCGTTATTTCGGCTGGTATGTCAACAGCGGCGATCTGGCTACCGCCGGGCGTGAGCTGGAGCAGGAGCTGTCGGTATGGCATGCGCGGCACCACAAGCCGATCATCATTACGGAATACGGGGCCGACACCCTGGCCGGGCTGCACAGCGTATATCCGGAGATGTGGAGCGAGGAGTTTCAGGCACAGTTTTTAACCACCTATCACCGTGTATTTGATCGTCTGCCCTACGTGGTGGGGGAACAGGTGTGGAACTTCGCCGATTTCGCCACGGCGCAGGGGATCCTGCGCGCCGGCGGCAACAAGAAAGGGGTGTTTACCCGCGACAGAAAGCCCAAGGCGGCGGCTTTTACCCTCAAGGCGCGCTGGACGGCGGTGCAATACGGGGTGAAACCCGCGGGTGACAAGGGGGGAGCGCAATGAGTCAGTCACTGAGCTGGAGGGCGGTGATTGGCTATGGCTGTGGCGACATGGCCAATAACTTTGCCTTTGCCATGGGGGCGCTGTTTCTGCTGAGCTATTACACCGACGTGGCCGGCGTCGGTGCGGCAGCGGCGGGGGCCATGCTGCTGTCGGTGCGGATACTGGATGCCTTTATCGATGTGATCGCCGGGCGGGTGGTGGATAAGACTAATACCCGCTGGGGCAAATTCCGCCCCTACCTGGTGTTCGGTGCCCTGCCGTTGATGCTGTGCAGCATACTGGTGTTTTCCGTGCCCACCGACTGGTCGCACGGCGGTAAGGTGCTCTATGCCTACGCGACCTATATTGCCCTGAATATTTGCTACAGCTTCGTCAATATTCCCTATGGTTCGCTGGCGACGGTGATGACGCAGGATCCGGCGTCCCGGGCCAAGCTGGGGATGGCGCGCTCTATCGGCGCCGGACTGACCTTTGTGCTGATAAGTTTTGTGATTTCACCGCGTCTCAGCTCCTCGACGCCGGCTGAGTTACAGACCCTGTATACCCAGCTGACGCTGGTACTGGCGGTGGTCGGGATCGCGCTGTATCTGTTCTGCTTCGCCTGCACCCGCGAGGTTGTCCAGCGCCAGGTAGCCCAGCCATCGTTTAGGGAAAGTCTGGGGACACTACGTCGGAACCGACCGCTGTTTATGTTATGCGTCTGTGCGCTGTGTACCCTGGGGGCCTCTTTCTCGGTCAGCGCGAGCACCATCTTTTATGCCCGTTATATCTTAAATGATGTGTCGCTTTTGGCGCTGTTTGTGGCCATTCAGACGCTGTTGGGAATGTTGCTGGCGGCACCCTCGGTGCCGTTCCTGGTTCGTCGGTTGGGTAAGCGGAATACCTTTCTGGCCGGGCTGTTGTTGGCCGCGTTGGGGTACCTTCTCATGTTCTTTATGGCCTCGCTGCCGGGAGTGCTTATTTCCCTTGTGGTGACCACACTGGGACTGTACACCTCGATGACGGTGATGTGGGCGCTGGAAGCGGATACCGTCGAATATGGCGAATGGTGTACCGGTGTACGTATTGAGGGGCTCACCTATTCACTATTCTCCTTTACCCGTAAATGTGGGCAGGCCATCGGTGGCTCAATTCCTGCCTTTATTCTGGGGTACAGCGGTTATGTCGCGAATAGCGCTACCCAGAGCCCCAGCGCCCTGCTCAGTATTAAGCTGTGTATGACACTGATTCCGGCCATTTTAGTATTAGCCGGATTTCTGATTATGTTTTTCTACCCGCTGACCGATGCGCGCTTTGCGGAAATTATCGGTGAGATTAAACAACGGAAAATACATTCTGAGGGAGGTGTGATTACACCGTAAAAATAAATAATGGAATGCTGTCGCGGTATGTCGTATCGGCAGGCTATTTTCTGAAAAATAGTCTGCCGCTACCGTAATAAATAAACACGCCACTTTATATTATTTTCACCGGGATATAAAAATGAAAATTAAAATAATATGCCTTGGTTTATTGGGCGCCGTGATGACGTCGTCGCTGGGCTACGCCGCCGCACTACAGGATGAAGAGGACTATATCCGTCTGCGCCTGCGTAACGATCTGCGTCGGGCCGATAAGCCCAGCGCCGGGGATGGGCGTGATGTCTATGCCTGGGTTCAGGGCGCGCTGCTGGATGCGAACAGTCACTATTATAACGATATGATCGGCGTTGAAGGGGGCGCGTATTATGTCTACAAGCTGGGTACCCGCGCGGCGGCCTCTAGCCGTTTTTATCTCGACGGCCACGATAGCTTTGGCTATGCCCTGGGGGCGATAAAGGTGAAGTTAGGGGAGTATGGTAAGCTGAAAATCGGGCGCTTCGGCACCGACGCGCTGTATGGCAGCCTGCCCTATTCGGTGCCGCTGATCGACGGTTCCTCCAACCGCACTCTGCCGGGGGTGTCAGAGGGGGTAATGGGGCAGTTTGCCCTGACAGATCGCCTCGATTTATGGATGCTATACCGCCAGCGGGTCTTTACCTCCTACGATGCCGACAAAGGGGTCCGCTATGAAGGGGTGTTTAACCCACAGACCGGAGAATACGATGTGCATCGTCCGCTGGGGGCGGTCGCCGCGGTTTACCGGGATGACCACAGCCAGTTTGGCTCCGGGGTGTCTTATCAGTCCGATGTGGTCCTACAGGCCTCCAGTACCCTGAAGTATACCCAGACGCTGCAGAATGACACGGCGCTACAGTACGATGCCATCCTCTATTATGCCAGCTTGGACGGGATGAGCCGACGGGCGGGGAAACCGAACGAATCCATAATTGCTTCTGCCTCGGCGGCGTGGAAAGTAGGGCATTGGGGATTGTCGGCGGCGTTTGAGAAAGTAACCCATGATCTGGGATACGCCGTTAATACCGATATCGGCTACCCGTTTTCCCTGTCGATGGATCGTAATCATGAGGGGATGTGGTCCTATCAGGTGGGGTTGAGCTACAGCCCGTCGCCGGCTATTAGCCTGATGTTGGCGCCGATCTACACCGACGGCTGGGAGTCATCAGAAAAACGGGTACGGGTGCAGGGGATCGGCCTGCTCGGTGGCGTCTACGGGCATATATCCTCCGGTCCGTTGGCGGGGCTGACGGCCTTTATCGCCGCCGACCGTACGCGGGAGAAACGCCCGGGCAGTCACCTGGGCGATCGCCTCAATTATTGGGATATCAAGAGTGGTATCCAATATGACTTTGTACTGAAGTAACGCCGCGTAGGCATCCGCCCATTCGCGGGCGGATTATCCATCCTCCGGCGCCGCTAATATCGCAGCCATTCACTGCGCGATGGATAGCGCAGTGAATGCGCCCAGGCTGTGGTTAGGGAATTAATGCGTCGACCTGATCAATAACCCGCTGCCGGCGTTTCCCGCCACTCTCTTTGAAAATGCGCGAATCGCGGCGCCCAGCGTCGATTTTCGGCCAGACGCTGACGTATCTCGCAGGGGATAAACGTAGCCTGTATCGACCGGTGGGTTTTGTTGTTGGGGCACCGCCGTCGAATTACGCTCGGTGCCGAGAGCGCGTATTTTCCTCGTGGATCTATCTCACATAGATCCTAACAAAAAATGGTCTACCGCAATAAAATGGTGAGAACTGTTACCCGCGACTTTGATTGCTGTCACAAATGATATGCCGTGCTCAGTGCTGAGATAGCTGCCTTATTTTTAAGGAGTCTCTATGACTAGACGGCGTTACTTAATTATATTGCTGATGTTTATAGTCATCGCAATTAATTACATGGATCGGGTTAACTTTTCTGTCTCTATCCCTGACATTCAAAAAGATTTGCATTTTAGCCTGGCAGAAATCGGTGATATTTCTTTTGTCTGGGGGATGGCCTATGCCCTGTTTAATTTCCCGGGGGGATGGTTGGCGGATAAATTAGGGCTACGTTGGGGGATCTTTGCCGCCTTTGGCTGGTGGTCACTCTTTACCATCGCCTCTCCCTTTGCCACAACGCTCACCGGATGGTTTATTCTCCGTGGCTTGATGGGAGTCGGTGAGGCACCGATCTGGCCCTTTAATGCCAAGGCGGCGAATAGTTGGGCGGCGCCGACGGAGCGCTCTACGGCCTATACCTTAGCCGGCTCTGGGCAATATCTTGGCCCTGCCATCGGCAGTATTTTGGTAGGTTGGATTGTCGTTTCCCTGGGCTGGCATTGGGCCTTCGTCATTTTTGGTGGGGCAGGTCTGCTCCTGTTGCCGGTCTGGCTGTGGGTGGTGCGCGATAGTCCGGCGGATGATCGGCGAGTCAATCGGCAGGAGTTGGCCTGGATTGGCAATATGGTGGATGCGCGTCAAGAGCAGATAGACTGGCCGGGGATCCGCCGGGTATTTACCTCCCGTACCGGGGTAGGGATGCTGCTGATTTACCTGACCTTCGGTTATATTTTATTTACCTTTCTTAACTGGGTGCCCAGTTACATGTATTACACCTTCCACATGGATATTCTGAAAAGTGCCTTGTGGTCGAGCCTCGGTGCCTTTATGGGCTTTATTGGTTTTCTCCTCTCCGGTCCCTTTAATGATCGTCTGGTACGGCGTTATAACCGTCTGACGGCGCGCCGTATTGGTACGGCCGTGCCGATGTTTTTAGCGGTATTGTGCGTCGTGGCGTCGTTGATGACCGCTCAAAGCGGGCTGGGACGGCTGACCGCCATCTTGATCGGCCTGGTGCAGCTGTTTATGAATCTGACCGTCGGTGCCTGGGCGGTCAATATTATCGACATCTCACCCAATCAGGCATCGACCGGGATGGTGTATGGCATCTTTAATGGGGTGTTGAACATCATGGGGGCATTGAACTCGCTGATCCTGACCGCTATCGCCTCGGCCTATGGTTTTCCGCTGGCGTTTGGCAGCGCGGTGATCTTCATGGTGATCTTTCTGTTCAGTATTCTCTTCATTGTCGATCGGCGCAGTTATGAGGCGCTCACCGACTATGCCATGGCGGCGCGCCGTCAGGGAACGGCGCGGAGCTAGCCGGATGCGTAGCCACCGCGCCTTAGGCGCGAGGGGTTGTACGACGACTGAAGCGCGGGGCCGTGAGTGAAAGTGTTAACTATAGCGGCTTACGTTGCTGGCTTTTGGCTATATCGACAGGCGCTTTCTTGAGTGCGATCGCATTTTTACCGACGTGAGCCGGGGATGATAATCCGCTTAAGCGGGTCGAACTGCGCAGCGCGCGGACGTTGGCCCGGTGGTGAGATGAGCGACGAGGAGGCAAGATGAGACGGGGGTTAAGCGCGTGCGCACTGATGTGTCTGTTGGCGGGGACGGCTTGGGGAGCGGCGCCGGGTAAAAGCTATGATGTGTTCATCATCCCGAGCGCGGGGGTTAACACCCTGATCACGCAGACCAGCGAACAGCTGGCAGAGTGTGGCCTTACCAGCCTGGCGCGCCAGGGGTTTATGCCCCATGTCACGCTCTATCTGGCCGATTATGGGCCGGATGCCTTGCCGCGCTTACAGCGTGAGGTGGCGGCGTTGAGTCGCCAATGGCAGCCCTTCCCGTTGCAGCTAACCCATCTGACCCAGACGCGTGGCGACTGGCTGATGATCGCGGTGCAAAACAGCCCGTCGTTGCAGCGCCTGTCGGACAGCCTGGTGCAGCGCCTCTCGCCCTATCGTGATAAGTCGGCGGCGATGCCAGCCTGGGTCAATGCCTATCCGGAGAAGAAGGCGGCGTTTGCCCAATATGGTAGCCCGAACGTCTTTACACACTTCGATCCCCATATCACCCTGCTGGCGCAGAGCGACCATGCCGCCTTGAGCCAGTTTATGCAACGCTACGGTCAACACTTTAGCGCGCAGCGCGTCGAGGCGATCGGCTTGGGGATCAGCGAGACGGATAGTAATGGTCAGAGCCGTACGGTGCTGGCGCGTTACGACTTTAGCGCCCCGGCGGCGCAGGCGGCCGCTAAACCGTAAGGTGGGGGAGGTGGCGCCGTGGCGACGGCGCCGCGCGGGCGTTTAGCGGCGGATGATGCGTCCGTCGCCATGCTCGGCATTGGCCTGTTTCAGTTTTTCTGCCCCGGTGGCCTGGATCAGCCACAGCGAGGTGAAGCCGCGCAGGTTGCCATAGCTGTATTTCGGGTTGTTCGGTTCCAGCGGTTGGGTGACGGTCAGCAGGCGCTCGCCGTCGCGGCGGCGCGTCTTGTGGAAAGAGACGTAGATGTCTTCATCTCTCAGCAGAAACAGCGCCTCTTGGGCGACGATGTCGGCATTGAGGTCGTTGTCCGCCACGCTCCACAGAAACATGACGATCTTGACGGGGCCAAAGGAACTGTCTTCGACCAGCTGTACGTTGATCTCGCTGGTCTGTGGTCGGTTGCCCTTCAGCGCATCCTTGATGCGTTCGACCAGAAGTGCGGCCCGTGAGTTGGACATGGTCTTTTCCTTTAACAGATGAAAATGGTTATCTCTGGGGGCCGCCAAATGTCGAGCCGCCCAGGTGAGGTCCGTGCGTTATTATTGTTCGTTGACCGCCTCTCTGCCGCGAGGAGATGCTGTGCGGGGAGAGCGGTAGTGTAGTTTAACGCAGAGCGCGTTGCAGTGGTATCGCCCCGGCGGCAAGACGGGGCTTTAGCGCGAGCATAAAAACGCCTAATATATTTCCTCCGCGTAAGCGGGTGGCATGACGAAGGACGACGAGAGGGTCGTCTTTTTTATGTCCCGGACGCGACGATGGGGCGGTCAGCGGTAAGGGCCGCTCACCCTACGAATAATTAAGGTGATAATGATGGGTATTTCTCGCAAGATTAAAGGTATTGCGGCGGCCGCGTTGTTGGCATTGGGCTGCGTCGGGGCGAATACGGCGTCGGCCGAGCCGTCGGGTAAGGGGATGAGCATCTGGTTCGACGTGGGCGGCCCGGTCGGCGAGTCCTACGTGACGGTGGTGCAGAACGGGGCTAAGCAGGCGGCGGAAGATCTGGGCGTCGATCTGCGTCTGGTCTACTCCGACTGGCAGCCGCAGAAGATGATCGAAAACTTTAAGCAGGCGTTGGCGGCCAAGCCGACCGGCATCGTGGTGATCGGCCTGCCGGGCGATACCGCCTACCAGCCGTTGATCAAGGAGGCGATCGATAAGGGCATCCTGGTGACCTCCATCGATACCGAGCTGCCGGGCACCATGGAGGCCGAGCAGAGCAAGGGCTTCGGTTACGTCGGCGATAACAACGCGGTGCGTGGTTTACGTCTGGCGAAAGAGGCGGTGCGTCGCAGTGGCCTGAAGGCGGGCGATCGTGCGTTGGTCTGGGGGCTGAAGGATCGGGCCGCGCGTAGCGAATCGACCCTGGGGCTGATCAAGGGGCTGGAGCAGGCCGGCGTGAAGGTCGACTTCCTGCAGATTTCACCGGAGGTGGATAAAGATCCCTCTCTGGGTGCCCCGGCCTTTACCGCCTACATGGCGACCCACCCGGACGTGAAGATGGTGCTGGTCGATCACGGCGCCTTGACCGCGCAGATGGGCAACCTGATGCGTAATGCCGGTATCAAGCCGGGCGAAGTCTATGTGGCCGGTTTCAGCCTGTCACCGGCGACCGCCGAGGCGATCAAATCCGGTTATGTGCAGCTGGTGGCCGATGCCCAGCCCTACCTGATGGGCTACTTCTCCGTGGTGCAGATCGTCCTGACCAAGCGTTATGGCTTCTCCGGTCTGGATATCAACACCGGCGCGGGCTTCGTCTCTAAAGAGAACATCGGGCTGATCGCGCCGCTGGCCAGCAAAGGTCTGCGTTGATGACGCAACCTGCGCTGGAACTGATCGGGCTGAACAAATGGTTCGGCCCGGTTCATGCCCTGCGCGATATTCACTTTCAGCTGTTCCCCGGTGAGGTCGTGGCCTTGCTGGGGGATAACGGTGCCGGCAAATCGACCCTGATCCGGGCGATCGCCGGCGCCGAGCGCTTCGATAGCGGTACGCTGAAGGTGGCGGGGCAGGCGGTCGATGGACGGCGTTACGACGTGCTGGGCGCGCGCCGCCAGGGGATCGAGACCGTCTACCAGAACGGCGCGCTGGGACTGGGTCAATCGCTGTGGCGTAACCTGTTCCTCGGGCGCCATCTGCGCAATCGCTGGGGCTTTATCGATGAGCGTGAGGAGCGGCGCCGGGCGCAGGCGCTGCTACACCAGCTGAACTTTCGCGGCGTTGGTGCCAACGTCGATGCGTTGGTCGGCCAACTCTCCGGCGGCGAACGCCAGGGGCTAGCCATCGGTCGGGCGATGCTGTTTGACGCGCGCCTAGTGATCCTGGATGAGCCGACCACCGCTCTCTCCCTCGGTGAGGTGGAGAAGGTGTTGCGCTTCATCGAACAGCTGCGTAGTCAAGCGCGCGCCTGTCTGCTGATCACCCACAATATGGCCGACGCCTACCGGGTGGCGGACCGTTTCGTGGTGATGGATCGCGGGGCGATCGTCGCCGCCTATCGTAAGGATCAGCTGACGCTGGCCAGCCTGCAGCAGGCGTTGTTAGATGCCGTGAGGTCATGAGTCGATGAAACTGTTTTTTTCCCGTCATCGGGCGCCGTTGCTGACCGGCCTGATCTTGCTGCTGCTGTGGCTGCTGTTCGCCGTCATCAGCCCGGTGACCTTTCTGCACGCGCGGATCTATACCTCGCTGCTCTCTACCATTCCGCTGACGGTGCTGCTAGCGCTGGGGATGACGCTGTTGATCATCGCCCGCGAGATCGACCTCAGTTTCCCCTCGGTGGTGGCGCTGGGCGGCTTCGTCTTCGCCTGGCTGTATCAGCATACCGGCTCCGGTCTGCTGGCGTTGATCGGGGCGTTGTTCAGCGGTCTGCTGTGCGGGCTGTTGAATGGCCTACTGGTGGTGCGTCTCAACATCCCCTCGATCATCGCCACCATCGGTACTCAGTTCTTCCTCGGCGGCTTGTCGACGGTGTTGGCTAATGGGCTGGCGATCAGCCTGCCGACGCTGCGTGACGATGGCTTGGCCACCCTGCTGGTGGGGCGTCTGGGCGATTGGTTACCGGCGCAGAGCCTGTGGGGGTTACTGGCTACCCTGGTGATGTGGCTCTACCTGGCGCGTCACCGCTTCGGCGATCAGATCAACTTCATCGGCGACAACCCCGAGTCGGCGCGTCTGATGGGGGTACCGGTCAACGCCACCCGCTTCTGGCTGTTTATGGTGATGGGCATTCTCTCCGCCTTGGTCGGGGTCTTGCTGAGCGTCGAGATGAGCAGCTGGTGGCCGAATCAGGGGCAGGGTTACATGTTGCTGGTGTTTGCCTCGGTGTTCATCGGCGGTACCTCGGTGCTGGGCGGACGCGGCTCGCTGATCGGCAGTCTGTTCGGCGCCTGCATCATCGGCATGTTGGAGGCGGGGATCATCAGCGCCGGGCTAGACGGCTTCTGGACCCGGTTGGTGTATGGGGTGATCATCCTGCTGGCGCTGGTGACACACGGCGCCTTGTTGCAACGCCGCCCACGGCGGCGTTAAGGCTGCGCCGCGGCGCAGCGTATTGAGTAAGGCAATTCCATGAGCAAAATCACACTGATCGGCGCGGGCAGCATCATGTTCTCGCGTCAGATCATTTCCGCCCTATTGGCCAGCCCGGTGCTGGAGGGTAGCGAGATCATCCTGATGGATCTGGATGAGCAGGTCCTGGCGCGTAGCCAGCGGCTGATCAGCATGATGGTGGCCCAGTCCGGGGTGAGGGTGACGGTACGTCACACCACCGATCGCCGCAGCGCGTTGCGCGGCGCCGACTTCGTCATCAATGCCATCCAGGTCGGCGGCCTGGCTCCCTGGCGGCTGGATATGGAGATTCCGGCGCGCTATGGGGTGATCCAGGAGGTGGGGGACACCCTGGGGCCGGGTGGTATCTTCCGTGCCCTGCGTCATATCCCGCCGATGCTGGCTATCTTGCGTGACATGGAGGAGCTGTGTCCGCAGGCGCTGTTCATCAACTATGCCAACCCACTGGCCCCCTTGACCTGGGCGGCGAAGGAGGCCAGCGCGGTGCGTAGCATCGGCCTGTGCTACGGGGTGCGCTATACCGTGGCGCAACTGGCTGGTTACCTGGGGCTGGGGCCGTGGGTCGACCACCCTTCGACGCCGCAGCGCTGGCAGCGTCTGATGTACCATGAGGTCCCGGAGGACATCGAATACGACTTCGCCGGTATCAACCATATGACCTGGATCACGGCGCTGTCTCGCCATGGCGAGGATCTGCTGCCAAGGGTCCGCGCCCTGGCGGAGGAGGAGCGGGTGCGTCAGGCGGATGGGGTGCGTTGCGAGGTGCTGCGCTTCTTCGGCCTGTGGTGTACCGAGAACCATTGGCACTGTAGCGACTATCTGCCCTATTTCCGCAAGAACCCGGCGATGATCGACCGTTTTCTGCCGCAGCGCTGGAATCTGTTGGCGCTGGAGGAGCAGGTGCACGCCGCCGGCAAGGCGGAGATCGATGCCCAGCTGGCGGGCGAGCGGCCCTTCGTCATCGCGCCGAACATGCTCAACGCGCCGAAGCTGATCAGCGCGCAGCTCAGCGGTGAGCGGACCCGTATCAACGGCAATATGGCCAACCGTCAGCCGCAGGGGCTGCTGGTAGAGAACCTGCCGGCGGAGTGCGTGGTGGAGGTGCCGATCTGGGTGGATGGCGACGGCCTGCATCCGCAGGCGATGGGGCGCTTACCGACCCAGTGCGCCAGCCTGTGTAAGAGCAACATCGCGGTGCAGGAGCTGGTGGTGCAGGCGGCGCTGAGCGGCGATCTGGAGGCGGCGCGCTATGCCCTCTCCCTCGATCCGCTGACCGCCGCGGTCTGTACCCTGGATCAGATCCAACAGATGTTCGATGAGCTGTTCGCCGCCCAGCGTCAGTGGCTGCCACAGTTTCGCGCCGCAGGGATGTCGGCCTAAGCGACGGGGCCGCGTGGGGGTGACCCGGCGCGGCCTCGCACAGGTTCCTTCCGGCCGCGAGCGGCCCTACTACCCGGTGAGGTAGCGACGTGATCAGTGATTTCCTGCGGCTGCTGGCCGTGTTCGAGCGGGCGGCGTTGATGTTGATGATGCTGTTCTTCCTGACCCGCATCCGCCCCTTTCAATCGTTATTGCAGAAACAGAATCGTTCGGCCCTGGAGCTGGCTACCGTGTCGGTACTGTTCTGCGCCTTCGCGGTGTTTAGCACCTATACCGGCCTGCGGGTCGAAGGGGCGCTGATCAATGTGCGCATCATCGCCATCATCGCTGGCGGCATCCTGTTTGGCCCCTGGGTGGGGATCCCCGCCGGGATCGTCTCCGGGGTGCATCGTTATCTGATCGATGTGGACGGTTACACCTCGTTGCCCTGTCTGCTGAGCAGCGTGGTGGCCGGGCTGTTGGCGACGCTGATCTACTATCGCGCGCGCCGTTCGCGCCTCTGGCTGTATGGCATCCTGGCCGGGATGGCATGCGAGGGGTTGACCATGCTGTTGATCCTGCTGCTGACCAAGCCCCATGCCGTGGGGATCGCCATCGTCAGTAAGATTGGGGTGCCGATGATCGTCGGGGCGATCTGCATCGGCCTGATCATCCGCCTGGTGCAGGATCTCAACGATGAGAAGGAGCTGATCGCCGCGCGTCAGGCCAAGCTGGCGATGGATGTCGCCAACCAGACCTTGCCCTATTTTCACCAGATCACGCGCAGCGCCTTCGAGTCCGTATGCGAGATCATTCGCCGCGAGATCGGCGCCGATGCGGTGGCGATCACCGATACGCAGGATGTGCTGGCCTATGCCGGTACCGGGCGTGAATGCTACGCGCTGGAGGGGCATCACGCCATCAGTCAGCTGACACGCGAGGCGGTGGAGAGCGGGCAGATCCTGCTGAACAATAACCTACGTAGCTACAATCTGTCGGACTTCCATTCGGTGATCATTATTCCGTTGCGTGAGCAGCAGGAGGCGGTGACCGGGACGTTGAAGATCTACTACCGTCGCCGCTATCGCATCACCGGCGCGCTGCGCGAGTTGGCGGTGGGATTGTCGCAACTGATGTCGACGCAGATGGCGGTGGCGCGCATGGAGCAGCTACGCGAAGGGGCGCGTAAGGCCGAGTTCAGCGCGTTGCAGAGCAAGATCAATCCCCATTTCCTGTTTAATGCCCTGAATGCCATCTCGTCGCTGATCCGCCTCGATCCGGATAAGGCGCGCCAGTTGATCGCCTCACTGGCCGACTACCTGCGTTACAATCTGGCGCGCGGCGATCGGCTGATCGATCTGGCGGAGGAGCTGATGCAGGTGCGTAACTACATCGCCATCGAACAGGCGCGCTTCGGCGATCGCTTGCAGGTGATCTTCGCCCTGGATCCGGTGTCGATCTCCCTGCCCAGCCTGCTGTTGCAACCGCTGGTGGAGAACGCCATCCTGCATGGCATTCAGCCGCGCAGCGGGCCAGGACGGGTGACCATCGAGGTGCGCGATGAGCCGGAGCGGGTGCGCATCGCGGTACGCGATACCGGTTATGGCATCAGCCAGGCGGTGATCGAGCAGGTGGCGCGCGGCGAGCCGAGCGGGGATAGCATCGGCCTGAGCAATGTCCAGCAGCGTCTGCAACTGCTCTACGGCGAGGGGTTGCGCATTCGCCGCCTGGAGCCGGGAACCGAAGTCTGTTTCTATTTGCCGAAAGCGGGAGGGGCGCATGCTGACAGCGATCATTGTTGAAGACGAATATCTGGCGCGTGAAGAGTTGGCCTACCTGATCGGCCGTCATAGCCAGATCCGGGTGCAGGCGCAGTTTGAGGATGGCTTGGCGGCGTTCAAATACCTCCAGACGCATCGCGTGGATGTGCTGTTTCTCGACATCCAGATCCCCTCCATCGACGGGATGATGCTGGCGCGCAACCTGTTGAGCCAGCAGCATGGCGAGGAGGGGCCGGCGGTGGTGTTTGTGACCGCCTACAAGGAGTTTGCCGCCGAGGCCTTCGAGCTGGAGGTGTTTAACTATATTCTCAAGCCCTATAACGAGGCGCGTATCATCCAGGTGCTGCAACAACTGGAGCAGCAGGCGCGTCGCCCGCCGCTCAGCACGGCGGAGAGCGCCGCCCCGGCGGCGACGGTCAACCTCACCAAGGGCGAACGTATCATCGTCACCCCCTGTGAGCAGATCTACTATGCCGAGGCCGACGAGAAGCTGACCTACGTGTATACCCGCGATGATCGTTTCGTCTTGTCGATGAGCCTAAGCGAGTTTATCAGTCGGATACCGACGGAGCGCTTCTTTCGTTGCCACCGCTCCTACTGCGTCAACATCGATAAGATCAGCGAGATCGTCCCCTGGTTCAATAGCACCTACTTGATCCACCTGCATGATCTGGCGTTCGAGGTGCCCGTTAGTCGCAGCAACATCAAGGCCTTCCGCCAGTTGATGCGTTTATAGCCTGCATTCCATTCCCCATGGGCTGCATTTCATTCCTCTCATCGTGCATCTCATGCCTTTTTCGCCCGCCTAGCGCGGGCGTGCGCCTATAGTGCCCAGTATTCGGCAGCCCGCCGCTGCCGCCAACTGACATTCACGAGGTAACTATGGATCCGCATTCCCGCCAACGCACCCGCGTACTGACGCTGATCGGTACGGTCATTACCCAGTTTGCCCTCGGCTCGGTGTACACCTGGAGCCTGTTCAACGCCCAACTGTCGCAGCGCCTCGATGAGCCGGTGAGTCAGGTTGCCTTTACCTTTGGCCTGCTCAGCCTGTCGTTGGCGCTGGCCTCCTCCTTGGCGGGTAAGTTACAGGAGCGTTTCGGCGTGCGGCGCGTGACGCAGGGGGCGGGGATCGCCTTGGGAGTCGGCTTCTTCCTGACCGCGCACGCCCATAATCTGCTGATGCTCTACCTGTGCGCCGGGGTGATGGTCGGGCTGGCCGACGGCGCCGGTTACCTGATGACGCTCTCCAACTGTGTGAAATGGTTCCCGCAGCGCAAGGGGCTGGTCTCCGCCTGCGCCATCGGCGCCTATGGCCTGGGGAGTCTGGGCTTCAAGTTTATTAACGGTGTGCTGTTGAGCCACGTCGGCCTGGCGCAGGCCTTCGTCTACTGGGGCATCATCGCCATGGTGATGGTGTTGTGCGGCAGTCTGCTGATGCGCGACGCGCCGCAGCGCCAGGAGGCCAGCGCGCAGAGTGCCGAGGCGGGCAGCCGGGTCGACTTCACGCTGGCTCAGGCGATGCGCCTGCCGCAGTACTGGGTCTTGGCGCTGATCTTCCTCTCCGCCTGCATGAGCGGCTTGTATGTCATCGGGGTGGCGAAGGATATCGGCGAGCATATGGCACATCTCGCCAGCGGCATCGCCGCCGGGGCGGTCGCGGTGATCGCCGTCGCCAACCTGGCTGGGCGTCTGGTGTTGGGAGTGTTGTCGGACAAGATGGCGCGCATTCGGGTGATCTCGTTGGCGCAAGTGGTGACGCTGCTGGGGATGGCGCTGCTGCTGTTCGTACCGCTGAATGAGACGCTGTTTTACCTGGCGGTCGCCTGTATCGCCTTTAGCTTCGGTGGCACCATCACCGTCTATCCTTCGCTGGTCAGCGACTTCTTCGGCCTGAATAACCTGACCAAAAACTACGGCGTGATCTACCTGGGCTTCGGCGTCGGCAGCATCATCGGCTCGATCGTCGCGGCGCTGTTCGGCGGCTTTATGGCGACCTTCTATCTGATCTTCGCCCTGTTGCTGGTCACCCTGTGTTGCTCGTTGCGAGTCTCGCGTCCGCAGCAGGCGACGCTCCCTTCCGGGAATCTGGCGCTGGAGTCATAACGCCCTCGGCTTTTGCCGAAACGACAACGCCGCCCATTGGGCGGCGTTGCGCTATGGATGTATCGCCTTAGGCGGCCAGCAGGCTACGCACGAAGTCGATGATCGCCGCATCCTGGCCCTGTTCGAACAGGCACTGCTGGAAGCGAGCACCGCCGACGGCGGTCTTCAGCAGATCGCCATCGATGGCGCGCAGGGTGTCTAAGTAGTCATCCTTGATCACCGCGGCCTTGACCTGGTTGAGGATGGCGGCGTTGCGGACCTGTGGTTCGCGACGCTCTTGCGGATACCCTTGGCCACGCTCACCGGCGAAGGCCTTCTCGAAGATGTAGCGCAGGTTCAGCTCGGCGCCCCAGCCGAACCCCTTGGCGAACGGCAGGGAGAGGGCGTTGCCGTTGTTGATCTGGGCGAACAGGAAGGCGTCGGCCGGATCGATGCAGTAACCGCACACCACGCCCGGATGGGCGTTGAGGGAGAGCAGGGCGCCCTGGCCGGTGCCGCAGCCGGTGACCACAAAGTCGACCGCCTTGGCATTGAGCAGGATGCTGGCCATGATCCCCAGGTGAATGTAGGTCAGATGGTGATCCTGTTCGTCGCTCATGCCGACGTTATAGACCTGATGTCCGCCAGCCTGCGCGACGGCGTTAAGCTCCTGCAACACCACGGCGTTCTTGGTGGCCTGGCTGTTTTCCATCATTAGTGCAATTTTCACAACATATCCTTACATCGTAACCCAAGAGAAGGGCGGCGATCTCCGCCGGGGGAAGGCCCGCGGGGGCGGAAATCCATCCGCGTGTCTGGGGGTAGTCTACTGTCAGCGGTCTATCAATTCAATTAAATTGAAATTGTGTTTTATTATTTGCGATGTGGCACACAGCCTGCCCTCGCGGGTCAGGTGCGTGAAAAAAAAGCCGACGGAGGGGACGTGGACCGAGGAAGGTTGGCTGAGGAGCACCTCCTCATCCGCCGGCATCAAGGCCTACGGCCGAGACACGTCGACGCATACCGCGCCGGGTGACGTGCGGGCCGTGGGCAGGATGACACGGCGACGGCCCGCCGCGTCATCAATGGCGTGTGGGTGGGAGCTCCCACACGGTGAGGCGATCAGCGTCGCCCCGTGAGCGGGCGCCGGCGCGGCGTCATGAGGCCGACTTCAGCACCTTGACAGTATAGTGCCCGTCGGCCTGGCGATAGGCGCCATGGATGTCGGTCTCGAAGCCGGGATAGTGCGCGCCGATCTCACACAGCATCTGTAGGAACTCCAGCACCGGGCGACTCTCCTCCGTCAGCATCTCTCCCGGCATCACCAGCGGTACGCCCGGTGGGTAGGGGAGGATCATGTTGGCATTCACCCGGCCTATCATCTCGTCGAGCGCGATCTCTTCGGCCTGGCCGCGTAACTCCTGCTGGAAGGCGTCGTGCGGATTCAGTACCGGGGTCGGCAACACCGCGAAGGCGCGGTACATCAGATCCGGCAGGTTATGGTGTTGGATCAGGGCATGGATCCCTTGGGCCAACGCCTGGACGCGCATGTTTTCATAGAACTCGGGATCTTCGCGGTACAGCGACGGCAGCATGTTCTTGACGCGCAGGTTCAAGTCGTAGGCGCGCTTGAAGTCGGTCAGCGCCCGCAGCAGGCTGAGCGCCTTGGTCTTGTCGATGCCGATACTGAACAGGAACAACAGGTTATACGGCCCGGTCTTCTCGACGATGATGCCATGCTCGTCGAGATACTTGGCGACGATGGCGGCGGGAATGCCCTCGTCCGCCAGGGTACCATCGGCCTTCATCCCCGGCGTCAGCAGGGTGACCTTGATCGGGTCGAGGTACATGTGGTTGTCGTCGATCTCTTTGAAGCCGTGCCAGGTCGCGTTGGGTTCCAGCTTCCAGCAGGCGACGTCGTCGATGTTATCCGGCTGCCAGACATCGAAGAACCATCCGTCGGACTCGGCACGTAGCCGTTTGATCTCTTTACGGAAACGAATGGCGCGTTCGATGGAGCCTTGGATCAGTCGCTTGCCCGCCTGGCCCTTCATCATCGCGGCGGCGGTTTCGATGGAGGCCACGATGCCGTAGTGCGGCGACGTGGAGGTGTGCATCATGTAGGCTTCGTTGAAGGTCTCGGGATTGTAGTCCCCCTTCACATGGATCATGGATGCCTGAGAGAAGGCGGCCAGCAGCTTATGGGTCGACTGGGTCTCATAGATCACCTTGCCCTCGACCCGCTCGCCGCTCATGCCGCTCAGGCCCCGGTAGATCGGGCTAAAGTTGGTGTAGGGTACCCAGGCGGAGTCGAAGTGGATGGATTTTACCTCCAGGGTCCGCTTGATATATTCCGCGTTATAGAACAGGCCATCGTAGGTGGAGTTGGTCACCACGGCGTGCACCGGCCAGGTAGCGTGCGGGGTGTTCTTCACCCGTTCGGCGATGGTGTCGTGGGCGAACTCACTCTTCGGAATACCACCCAGGATACCGTAGGCGTTACGGGTCGGACGCAGATAAATCGGGGTCACGTCGCTCATCATCATCAGGTGGGTCAGCGACTTGTGGCAGTTGCGGTCGATCAGGATGGTGCTACCGGCCGGTGCGGCATACATGCCGACGATCTTATTGGCGGTGGAGGTGCCGTTGGTCACCATGTAGCTGCGATCGGCGTTGAAGGTGCGGGCGATGTACTCTTCGGCCTCCTTATGGGGCCCGGAGTGGTCCAGCAGCGAACCCAGCTCGGAGACGGAGATGGAGATGTCGGACTTCATGGTGTTGGCGCCGAAAAAGTCATAAAACAGGCTGCCGACCGGACTCTTCTGGAAGGCGGTGCCGCCCATGTGGCCGGGCGTACAGAAGGTATATTTGCCCTCTTGCACGTAGTGAAACAGCGCCTTGGTCAGCGGAGGCAGGATGGCGTCGATGTACTGGTCGGTGCCCTGGCGGATCTTGGCGGCGATATCGGCCGCCGCACCCAGCGCGTACTCGAAGAAGCGAATATTCATGCGCAGATCACCCAGGCTAACGTCCAGGGTGGAGTGGGTGTTGGCGAAGGCATACAGCGGCAGCAGCTCGTTGAGTGCGCTGATCTGGGTGCACAGATCCAGGCTGTAACTGTCCCAATCAAACACCACCCCGGCCAGTTGGGCGTTGTTACGCACCAGATCCAGCAGATCGTCGACCGAGGTGCTTTCCACGATGTTGAAACCCCGCTGGCGCAGTTGCGCATACAACTCGTCCAGCGGGATGCGCTTGAAGGTCGGCGCCGGGTTACACAAAAATAGGATGTCTTTCATTGAACCGTCTCCATGTTAAACATGTTGGATCTTGTCTTTCGGGCAGGTGTTGTTGTCCCGCACGAACAAGCCGTAGCAGCTCCAACCGGCGAAGGTGACCAGTGATCCCATCAGCATGGCGTCGGAACCGGAGGAGTAGAGGGCGTAGAAGCTGTAGACCGTGCCGATGATGGCGGTGAACAGGATCATCACATGGGTCTTGTTGGCCATCTTGTAGAGCCGGTGCATCGGGATCAGCGCCGCCATCGACAGGATGTAGGGGATCAGGTTGGTGACCACCGCCAGGTTAACCAAGGAATTGAACTGATTATTCAGCGAGGGGCTGATGGTCATTAATGACAGGATGGTTTGCGCCACCCCCAGAATGATCATCCCGGCGATCGGCGCATCCTTGGCGGTGACTTTGGCGAAGATATGCGGGAAGTAGCCGATGTCGGAGGAGGATTTGAACACCTGGGCGACGGTGAACTGCCAGCCCAGCAGCGAGCCGATACAGGCGACGACCATCAGCGCCATGATGACCTTACCCACCGTCGGATCGAACATGTAGGAGAAGGCCAGACCGAACGGTGCGGTGGAGTTAGCCAGATCCATATTGGGGACGAAGCCGGCCATCACGTTGGTGGAGAGGATGTAGACGATGGCGCAGATCAGCGTGCCGCCGAACACGGCCACCGGGATGTTCTTCTCCGGGTTTTCCACGGCGTCAGAGTTGGCGCAGGCGGACTCCAGCCCCAGGAAGGCCCACAGGGTCATGGCGATGGAGGCGCCCAGACCGGAGGCAAAGGAGAGGTGATGCGGGTTCCAGGCCTGGATGTACATGTTCGGGCTAAACCAGAACCAGCCGAGAATGGAGATGCCGACCACCGGGATGATCACCCCCCAGACGGTGACGGAGCCGATGCGCCCGGTGATGCGCGCCCCGCCGAAGTTGGCCACGGTGGTCAGCCAGATGACGGCGATGGTGGCGATACAGGTCATGATCGGCGACGGATGCCAGTCGAACAGCACGGCGCCGTAGCCGACGGCGGAGATGGCGATGGCGATGTTGGCGATCACCAGGCTGATGGCATAGGTGAAGTTGGCCATAAAGTTACCAGACTTGCCGAAGGCGTACTCGGCGTAGCCCCCCATCCCGCCGGACTTGCGGCTGAACATCCCGCACTTGGCGAAGCCATAGGCCAGGCAGAGGCTGCCGAAGGCGGTGACCAGCCAGGAGAGGATCGACATGGTGCCGACGGAGGCGAGTTTGGTTGGCAGCATGATAATACCGGAGCCCATCATGTTCACCGCCGTCAGGATGGTGAGCTGTACTACGCCCATTTTATTACCGTTAGACGTACTCATAGTTTCTCTCTCGCAATGGGCGGGGAAACGCGCCGCACGTGATGACGCTGGTGGCGCGCTCCCCCGCGAGCCTTGTTCAATCGATGAGTTAATTTATTGATGTAAATTAATTATTCTTAATGACATAGCCGTAGGCACGGGTGCGGCCATCGGCATCCTGTTGGAGGTAGACCCCCTGCAGTTCCGGGGCGAAGCCGGGCAGCAGGTTGATGCCCTCTTCCAACGCCAGGAAGTAGCGCTGTACCGCGCCACCCCAGATCTCGCCCGGGACGACACACAACACCCCCGGCGGGTAGGGCAGCGCCCCTTCCGCCGCGATGCGCCCCTCGATCTGCGCCAGCGCCACCAGCTCGACCTCGCCGCGCACGAAGGCGATGTTGGCCTGTTGCGGGTTCATCGCCACACGAGGGAAGTGCGCCTTACGGAACATCTCCTTCTGCAACTGCTTCACGTCGTGGCTGACATACAGGTCATGCATCTCCTGGCACAGTTGGCGCAGGGTGTAGCCCCGGTAACGGGCTTCATGGGCCTGGTAGAGCGAAGGCAGGACCTCGGCCAGCGGGGCGTCTTGCTCCAGCAGGCGTTCGAAGCGGGCGATCTGCGCCACCAGGTGCTGCATCTTGGCCAGATCCTCCGCCGGGGTGAGCAGGAACAGGATCGAGTTAAGGTCGCACTTCTCCGGCACGATGCCGTTTTCTCGCAGGAAGTTGGCCAGGATGGTGGCCGGCACCCCAAAGGCCTGGTATTCGCCGCTCTTGGCGTCGATGCCGGGCGTGGTCAGCATCAGCTTGCAGGGATCGACGAAGTACTGGTGCGCGGCATAGCCGTCGAAGGCGTGCCAGCGCTCACCGGGGATGAAGTCGAAGAAGCGCAGATCGTTGGCCATCTCCTCGGTGTCGAACGATTCCCACGGGCGGCCATCGACCGTCTCCGGGACGAAGGGGCGGATATGGTGGCAGGTTTGCAGCAGCAGCTTGCGCGTCTCGATCCCGAGGCGTACGCACTCCATCCACATGCGTTTCCCGCTCTCCCCGGCATGCATGCGCGCGTTGACATCCAGGGCGGCGAACAGCGGGTAGAACGGGCTGGTGGAGGCGTGCATCATGAAGGCGTTATTCAGCCGTTTATGGTTGACGTAGCGCGCCTGTCCCTTGATGTGGCGGTCTTTCTTGTGGATCTGCGAGGTCTGGGAGAAGCCGGCCTGCTGCTTGTGGACCGACTGGGTGACCAGGATCCCCGGATCGTTCTCGTTCAGCTCCAGCAGCAGCGGCGAGCACTCTTTCATCATCGGAATAAACTGCTCGTAGCCGACCCAGGCGGAGTCGAACAGGATGTAGTCGCACAGGTGACCTATCTTGTCGACCACCTGGCGGGCGTTGTAGATGGTGCCGTCGTAGGTGCCGAGCTGGATCACCGCCAGGCGGAACGGCCGCCGCTCGCCAGCCCGCTCCGGTGCCACTTCACGCACCAGGTCGCGCAGGTATTTCTCGTCAAAGCAGTGTGCGTCGATGCCCCCAATAAAACCGAACGGGTTGCGTGCGGTCTCCAGGTAGACCGGCGTGGCGCCGGCCTGAATCAATGCGCCGTGGTGGTTAGATTTATGATTATTACGGTCGAACAGCACCAGATCACCAGGCGTTAATAGGGCGTTGAGTACCACCTTGTTGGAGGAGGAGGTGCCGTTGAGCACGAAGTAGGTTTTGTCGGCATTGAACACCTGGGCGGCGTGTTGCTGAGCGGCGCAAGGCGCCCCCTCATGGATCAGCAGATCGCCCATCGAGACGTCGGCGTTACACAGGTCGGAGCGGAATAGCGTCTCCCCGAAGTAGTCGAAGAATTGGCGACCGCTGGGATGGCGGCGGAAGAACTGGCCGCCTTGGTGCCCCGGGCAGTCGAAGGCGGCGTTGCCCTGTTGAACATAAGCCTTGAGGCTGCCGAAAAAGGGCGGCAACAGGGCGGCCTCATATTTCTGCGCGGCACTTTCCAATTGTTTGCCATAGAAATCTTGGTTGCCATCGTCGCAGGTAAATACCCCGGCGAGGCGTGGCAAATAATCGGCGGGTAGGCTCTCATCGTTGTGTAGCGCGGCGAAGACCGGCAAGCCGAAGGCACTCTGTTCGATCTTGTCTAACTCACCGGCGAGGATATCGGCGACGGAGAGGACCACTGCCGCGACCTCGCAGAGGTCACTATTATTTAGCGCTACAATCGGACGCTCGCTATTAATGCTCGGCTTAATGCCGTCACTCACTGCTATTGTTAACTTTTCCATTTGGTACATCTCGCTAGATTATTTCAGGCAAACGAAGTTCGTCGAATTTATTAGGGATAAATTCGTTGAAGTTTTTCATTTTTCCTAGGCAACGCTAAGCGCAGTAACGGATCGCAAAGACCGTACTGTAACGGGGAAATAGCGTTGTCGAATGGCTTACGCCATCATGCAGCATAGCTGCGCTGTGGGGTGTCTGAAATCAGTTTGATCTCGGCCATAAACAGGGTAGAGCTGCGTATGAATGCGGCCTAATCGGCTATTGAGATCAATGGGATGACACGCCGCACTGCGCGGCTGCCGAGTGGGGGGAGTTATCGGGCGTTGAACAGATGAAAATCGAAGCAGCTACGGTGAGCCATCATCATAATGTGGGTCACGCGTCGGATATGCGGCCAGTTTTTGTTGTTGTTTTCCATTGTCGACTCTCTCGCTATGAGATAAATAAAGCAAACCTAAACGCGGATGAGATGGTCGTATGGTACTCGGATCATCTTGGACTGCATCGATAGTGTAAGTCGTCGCCCTGACGATACTGTGATTTTCATCACTATTGATGAAATTGATTTATTAACTCATGTTTATCATTAAATTTAATTGGCAATTGTTTCATGTTATTACTTTTTCGTTTATTCAGGCGATGAGCATCACGGATAATTATATTTCAATAATGAATGTGGCCCTGTTGAATAATAGTTAAATTTACTCCCAAGGCGTAATGTTATTCATTATTGATGATTTCTCATGGTGAAATCATTGTATTGTAACTATCACTGAATGGGCGCGAGTAGAAATGGCAGCAAAATACCCAATAGCATTATCGGGTGATGGCACACTGGCGTTATGCGTGTAGGGTAGAGACATTTTGTGCGTTATGGCGTCTGACTCCGCATCAGTCGCGGGTGTGAGACTTGGCGGAAGATAACGCTTAACTTGTCGAAATGTAGCGGGAAATGACGGTGATCGCAGAAAAATAAATTACGGTTCTTAATCCGTCGTAAAAAGACATATCCATAGGTTTTATATTGTTTTTTGCAAAAATTTAGCTACGCTTTTTTTACAACATCACCTGACGGCGTAGGCCCGCGCAGAGGGGATGGTTGCCGTCTCGCCGTGCCCTGCATGCACGGAGCGGCCTTATCCTTTGCCGCGGGGGGAATGCCGTTGGCCGATTAAACGCGCCCGGTGTCCCCGCCGGTGCGGCAAGGAGAAGAGACGTGCGTTATGAATAATGAGGATACTTTTTACCAAGCCATGCGCCGTCAAGGAGTGACACGGCGTAGTTTTCTCAAGTATTGCAGTCTGGCCGCCACATCGCTGGGGCTGGGAGCCGGGATGGCACCGAAGATTGCTTGGGCATTGGAGAATAAACCCCGTATCCCGGTGGTGTGGATCCATGGTCTAGAGTGCACCTGCTGTACCGAATCGTTCATTCGCTCCTCACACCCACTGGCGAAAGATGTCATCCTTTCGCTCATTTCCCTCGATTACGACGATACCCTGATGGCGGCGGCCGGTACCCAGGCCGAGGCGGTCTTCGAAGACATCATCACCCGTTATAACGGCAAATACATTCTGGCGGTGGAGGGTAACCCGCCGCTGGGCGAGCAGGGGATGTTCTGCATCAGCAGCGGCCGACCCTTCATCGAAAAACTGAAGCGCGCCGCCGCTGGTGCCAGCGCCATCATCGCCTGGGGTACCTGCGCCTCCTGGGGTTGCGTACAGGCCGCGCGTCCCAATCCGACTCAAGCCACCCCCATCGATAAGGTTATCACCGACAAGCCGATCATCAAGGTACCGGGTTGCCCGCCGATCCCCGATGTGATGAGCGCCATCATCACCTATATGGTGACCTTCGACCGCCTGCCGGAGGTCGATCGCATGGGCCGTCCGCTGATGTTCTATGGCCAGCGTATCCACGATAAATGCTACCGCCGTGCCCACTTCGACGCCGGTGAGTTCGTACAGAGCTGGGACGATGACGCCGCGCGTAAGGGCTACTGCCTGTATAAGATGGGGTGTAAGGGACCGACCACCTATAACGCCTGCTCCTCCACCCGTTGGAACGACGGGGTCTCCTTCCCGATCCAGTCGGGTCACGGCTGCCTAGGCTGCTCCGAGAACGGCTTCTGGGATCGCGGCTCCTTCTACAGCCGTGTGGTCGACATTCCGCAGATGGGGACCCACTCTACCGCCGATACTGTCGGCCTGACCGCGTTGGGTGTGGTCGCCGCCGGGGTAGGGGTACATGCGGTGGCCAGCGCCGTCAACCAGCGTAAACGCCATAACCAACAACTAAAACAGGCAGAACAACAGCCGGGCAATGAGGATAAACAGGCATGAGTTACCAGTATCAAACCCAAGGATATACCTTAAGCGATGCCGGCCGTCGTCTGGTGGTGGACCCGATCACGCGTATCGAAGGACATATGCGCTGTGAAGTGAACATCAACGATCAGAACATTATCACCAACGCCGTCTCCTGCGGCACCATGTTCCGAGGCTTGGAGATCATCCTACAGGGGCGCGACCCGCGCGATGCCTGGGCCTTCGTGGAGCGTATCTGTGGGGTATGCACCGGGGTGCACGCCCTGGCCTCGGTCTACGCCATCGAAGATGCCATCGGTATCAAGGTGCCGGATAACGCCAACATCATCCGTAACATCATGCTGGCCACCCTGTGGTGCCACGACCACCTGGTGCACTTCTATCAGTTGGCCGGGATGGACTGGATCGATGTGCTGGATGCTCTGAAGGCCGATCCACGCGCCACCTCGCAGCTGGCACAGAGTCTCTCCTCCTGGCCGATGTCCTCGCCGGGTTACTTCTTCGACGTGCAAAATCGTCTGAAGAAGTTCGTCGAAGGCGGCCAGCTGGGTATCTTCCGCAACGGCTACTGGGGTCACCCGCAGTACAAGCTGTCGCCGGAGGCCAACCTGATGGGCTTCGCGCACTATCTGGAGGCGCTCGACTTCCAGCGTGAGATCGTCAAGATCCATACGGTGTTCGGCGGTAAGAACCCGCACCCGAACTGGATCGTCGGCGGCATGCCGTGTGCGATCAACATCGATCAGAGTGGCGCGGTCGGGGCGGTCAACATGGAGCGTCTCAACCTGGTGCAGTCGATCATTACGCGCACCGCCGACTTTATCAATAACGTGATGATCCCGGACGCCCTGGCCATCGGCCTGTTTAACAAGCCGTGGAGCCAGATCGGTACCGGCCTGTCCGATAAGTGCGTGCTGAGTTATGGTGCCTTCCCGGATATTGCCAACGACTTCAGCCAGAAGAGCCTGCTGTTGCCGGGCGGTGCGGTGATCAACGGTGACTTCGCCAACGTGCTGCCGGTGGATCTGGCCGATCCGCAGCAGGTGCAGGAGTTCGTCGACCACTCTTGGTACCGTTATCCCAACGAGCAGCAGGGGCGTCATCCGTTCGATGGCATCACCGATCCGTGGTACAACCCGGGCAACGTCAAGGGGAGCGCCACCGATATCCAGCAGCTCGACGAGCAGGCGCAGTACTCTTGGATCAAGGCGCCGCGTTGGCGCGGTCATCCGATGGAGGTCGGCCCGCTGGCGCGTACCCTGATCGCCTACCACAAGGGCGACGCGGCGACCGTCGAGTCGGTGGATCGCATGATGTCTGCGTTGAAGCTGCCGCTGTCCGGCATCCAATCCACCTTGGGGCGTATTCTGTGTCGTGCGCACGAGGCGCAATGGGCCGCTGGCAAGCTGCAATACTTCTTCGACAAGTTGATGACCAACCTGAAGAACGGCAACCTGGCTACCGCCAATACCGAGAAATGGGAACCGGCCACCTGGCCGCAACACTGCCGTGGCATCGGCTTTACCGAGGCGCCGCGCGGGGCCTTGGGTCACTGGGCGTCGATCCGTGATCAGAAGATCGAGCTGTATCAGTGCGTGGTACCGACCACCTGGAACGCCAGTCCGCGTGATCCTAAAGGGCAGATCGGCGCCTATGAGGCGGCGCTGATGGGCACCCAGATGGCGATCCCCGATCAGCCGTTGGAGATCCTGCGCACCCTGCACAGCTTCGACCCCTGCCTGGCCTGTTCCACCCACGTGCTCGGCGACGACGGCAGTGAACTGATCTCTGTCCAGGTTCGTTAAGGGCTAAGGAGAAGAGCGATGAGTGAAAAGACATCCCCACGCGCCGAGGAGGCGCGTGATGATGCCGTCAGTCATTATGTGTTCGAGGCGCCGGTGCGCCTCTGGCATTGGCTGACGGTTGGCTGCATGTTGGTACTGATGGTGACCGGTTATTTCATCGGCCGTCCGTTACCGTCGGTCAGCGGGGAGGCCACCTATCTGTTCTACATGGGCTATATCCGTCTGGTTCATTTCAGCGCAGGGATGCTGTTCACCGTGTTGTTGCTGGGGCGCATCTACTGGGCCTTCGTCGGTAACCACTACTCGCGTGAACTGTTCGTGGTGCCGGTCTGGCGTCGCAGTTGGTGGCAGGGGGTATGGTACGAGGTGCGTTGGTATCTGTTCCTGGAGAAGCGTCCGAGCGGCGACATCGGCCATAATCCGGTGGCGCAGGCGGCGATGTTTGGCTACTTCCTGATGTCGGTGTTTATGATCCTTACCGGCTTGGCGCTGTTTAGCGAGCATAGTCAGTACGCCATCTTCGCCCCGTTCCACTATGTGATCGAGTTCTTCTACTGGACCGGGGGCAACTCCATCGACATTCACAGTTGGCACCGTCTCGGCATGTGGCTGATCGGCGCCTTTATCATCGGCCATGTGTATATGGCTATCCGCGAGGACATCATGTCTAACGACACGGTGATCTCGACGATGATCAACGGATTCCGCAGCCATAAGTTTGGCAAAGGCAAACGCGACAAGGAGGCGTCATGAGTGAGCAGCGCGTGGTGGTGATGGGGCTGGGTAACCTGCTGTGGGCCGATGAAGGCTTCGGCGTACGGGTGGCCGAGCGGTTGTATGCCCATTATCACTGGCCGGAGACGGTGGAGATTGTCGACGGCGGTACCCAGGGGCTCAACCTGCTGGGCTATGTCGAGAGCGCCAGCCACCTGTTGATCCTCGATGCCATCGACTATGGTCTGGCGCCAGGTACCCTGCGTACTTACGCCGGGGAGATGGTGCCGGCCTACCTCAGCGCCAAGAAGATGAGTCTGCATCAGAGCAGCTTCTCCGAGGTGTTGGCATTGGCGGATATTCGCGGCCACATGCCGTCTCATGTCGCGCTGGTCGGCTTGCAGCCGGCGTTGCTGGATGACTATGGCGGCAGCCTGACCGAGGTGGCGCGCGCCCAGTTGCCCGCGGCGGAGCAGGCGGCCCTGGCACAACTGGCCGCCTGGGGGATCGTCCCACAGCCGAGCGAGGAGGGGCGTTGCCTGAACTATGAATGTCTGTCGATGGAAAACTACGAGGGGGTACGCATTCGCCAGTATCGCATGACGTTGGAGGGGCAAGAGGAGTGTTAAACGACAACCCATTTTCCGCACTGTGGCAGCGCATGCTGACGCGCGGCTGGCAGCCGGTGGATGAGACGAATCTGGACGATTGGCTGGCGCAGGCGCCGGATTGCGTGGTGTTGCTGAGCTGCGATCCGCGTCGTACGCCGGAGGTGAGCGACAACCCGGTGATGATCGCCGAGCTATTGCGCGAGTTTCCGCATATCGACTGGCGGGTGGCGATGGCCGATCTGGCGCAGAGCGAGGCGATCGGCGATCGCTTCGGCGTGCGGCGTTTCCCGGCCACGCTGGTGTTTCTCAGTGGCGAGCTGCGCGGCGTGCTGAGTGGCATTCATCCCTGGGCCGATCTGATCGCCCTGATGCGTCCTTTGGTTGAAAGCCCCACCCCGCAGGAGTCAGAGTCATGAGTGAGACCTTTTTCCATCTGTTAGGGCCGGGAACCCAGCCGAACGATGAGAGCTTTAGCATGAACCCGTTGCCGATCACCTGTCAGGTGAACGGCGATCCGAGCATGGCGGCGCTGGAGCACTGTGCCCACAGCGCGGCGGTGATGACGCTGCTGAATCGACTGCTGGCGCAGTTGGCCCAGCGTATTCCGCCGTTAGGTGAGGTGCTGGCTTGGGATCTGACCACGCTGCAGGCGGAAGACATTCAGTTCCTCAACGCCCTGCTGGGCGAGGGCGAGGTCTCGGTGCGCATTCAGCATGCCGATGGCAGCGAAAGTGAGATCCAGGAGGCGATCTTCTGCGGCCTGTGGCGGGTACGATGCCTGCGGGATGGCGAGGTGTTGGCGGATCGACTGGAGGCGGGCTGTGCGCCGTTGCCCTTGTGGCAGGCGGCAAACGCCGACACGCTACCCAACGATTCGTTACTGCCGCCCCCCATCGACGGGCTGATGAATGGCCTGCCGTTAGCCCATGAGCTGTTAGCCCATGTGCGCGATCCGGCGGGGCAGCCCCACAGCATCAACCTCACCCAGTTGCCGCTGAGCGAGGCCGACCGTCTGTTCCTGGCACGCCTGTGCGGGCAGGGGCGGATCCAGATCCGCACCTTCGGTTATGGTGAGAGCCGCATCGACTCGACGGGATTACGCCATGTCTGGCATCTGCGTTGCTTGGATACCCTGAAGGGTACGCTGCTCGATAGCTATGAGGTGTGCGTGTTGCCGGAGCTGGTCTTGGCGGCGCCTGAGGATCTGGCCGATTCGGCTCAGCGCCTGGGCGATGTGTGCCGCTGGCTTGAGGAGAGCGCCGATGTTTGAGCGCGGCTATGGCCATGCCATCCCGGACGAGGCGCGTCTGGAGTGTAACCTGTGTTGGTGGGTATACGATCCGGCATTGGGCGACGCCATCGGCCAGATCCCGGCGGGCACGCCCTTTAATGCCCTGCCGGAGCAGTGGCGTTGCCCACAGTGCGATGCCGATAAGCAACACTTCTTGTTACTGGAGTGAGGCGGGGTGTTACTCCCCGTTCGCGATGACTACGCCGCCTTCTGGGCGGCGTAGTCATATTGCGGGCGGTGAGTGATTATCCTGGAAAAAAATAAGGTTTTTGGGCTTTTGTGTAGCGTGATTGGCCGATAACGACATTCTTGGACGGCGGGAGAGAGATTGACGATCTACTATTACTAGGCAATTCCCTCTCTCTTATCGCCTACAGGAGTCCGCATGTGGGATGTCATTGACTTATCGCGCTGGCAGTTCGCACTGACCGCGCTGTATCACTTTCTTTTTGTACCGCTTACCCTGGGATTGATTTTTTTGCTGGCCGTCATGGAGACCATCTACGTGGTGACTGGCAAAGCGATCTACCGCGATATGACGCGTTTCTGGGGTAAACTGTTCGGCATTAACTTCGCGCTCGGGGTCGCGACCGGCCTGACCATGGAGTTTCAGTTCGGGACCAACTGGTCGTTCTACTCTAACTATGTGGGCGACATTTTCGGTGCCCCCTTGGCGATGGAAGCCTTGATGGCTTTCTTCCTCGAATCGACCTTCGTCGGCCTGTTCTTCTTCGGTTGGCAACGTCTGACTAAGTATCAGCATCTGCTGGTGACCTGGTTGGTCGCTTTCGGCTCCAACATCTCCGCGTTGTGGATCTTGAATGCCAACGGTTGGATGCAGTACCCGACCGGGGCGCACTTCGACATCGATACCCTGCGTATGGAGATGACCAGCTTCAGCGAGTTGGTCTTTAACCCGGTCAGCCAGGTGAAATTCGTGCATACCGTGATGTCCGGCTATGTAGCGGGGGCGATGTTTATCATGGCCATCAGCGCCTGGTATCTGCTGCGTGGTCGTGAGCGTGACGTGGCGCTGCGCTCCTTCGCCATCGGCTCGGTGTTTGGCACCCTGGCGATCATCGGTACGCTGCAGTTGGGCGACAGTTCAGCCTATGAAGTTGCCAAGGTTCAACCGGTCAAGCTGGCGGCGATGGAAGGGGAGTGGCAGACCGAACCGGCCCCGGCCCCGTTCCATCTGGTGGCTTGGCCGGAGCAAGAGCAGGAGCGTAACGCCTTCGCCATCAAGGTGCCGGCGCTACTCGGCCTGTTGGCGACCCACTCGCTGGATACGCCGGTTCCTGGGTTGAAAAACCTGATGGCCGACGCGTTGCCGCGTCTGCAACGTGGGCGCGAAGCTTGGCTGCTGATGCAGCAAATCTCGCAGGGCGATCGCTCGCCGCAAACCCTGGCCGCCTTCCGCGCGGTAGAGCCTGATCTGGGTTATGGCATGCTGCTGACCCGTTATGCTCCGGATATGAATAATGTCACCCCGGCGCAGTATCAGGCGGCCCAACGCGGCGCCATCCCACAGGTGGCACCGGTGTTCTGGAGCTTCCGCATCATGGTGGCCTGTGGTTCGTTGCTGCTGCTGGTGATGGTGATCGCTCTGGTACAGACCCTACGTCGGCGTATCGATCAGAAACGTTGGGTGTTGCGTATGGTGTGTTATAGCCTGCCGCTACCCTGGCTCGCCATCGAGGCCGGTTGGTTTATGACCGAGTTTGGCCGCCAGCCCTGGGCTATCCAGGATATTCTGCCGACCTATTCCGCCCATTCTGCGCTGACCACCGGTCAGTTAGCCTTCTCAATGGGGCTGATCCTGGGGCTTTACACCCTGTTCTTAATCGCCGAGGTCTACCTGATGCAGAAGTATGCGCGTCTTGGGCCGAGTGCGATGCAGAGTGAACAACCGGCGCAGCAATAGGGGTAAAGGAGACTGTCATGTTTGATTATGAAACGTTGCGCTTCATTTGGTGGCTGCTGATCGGGGTGATCCTGGTGGCCTTCATGGTGACCGACGGGTTCGATATGGGGGTGGGTTGCCTGCTGCCGCTGGTGGCGCGTAACGACGACGAGCGCCGGGTGCTGATCAACAGCGTCGGCGCGCACTGGGAAGGGAACCAGGTATGGTTGATCCTGGCGGGCGGCGCGTTGTTTGCCGCCTGGCCGCGGGTGTATGCCGCCGCCTTCTCCGGCTTCTATGTGGCGATGATCTTGGTGCTGTGCGCCCTGTTCTTCCGCCCGCTGGCCTTCGACTATCGCGGTAAGATCGCCGATGCGCGTTGGCGCACCCTGTGGGACATTGGGCTGGTGATCGGTAGCCTGGTGCCCCCGGTGGTCTTCGGCGTGGCGTTCGGTAACCTGCTCCTCGGGGTTCCCTTCGCCTTTACCCCGCAACTGCGCGTCGAATACTTCGGCACCTTCTGGCAGCTGTTGTCACCCTTCGCCTTACTGTGTGGCCTGTTAAGCCTGTGTATGGTGATCATGCAGGGCGGCGTTTGGCTCCAGCTGAAGACCGATGGCGTGATCCGCCAGCGGGCGCAGTCGGCCACCAACCGCAGCGCGTTGTTGGTGGTGCTGTGCTTCGTGCTGGCCGGTTACTGGATGTGGGTCGGCATCGATGGCTACGTGCTGCTCAGCCAGGATGCGAATGGCCCCTCCAATCCGTTGCTGAAGGCGGTGGCGGTGCTGCCTGGCGCCTGGATGGGGAATTTCTTCCATTCACCGTGGTTGCTGATCTTCCCGGCGCTCGCGGTGCTGTGCCCGCTGCTGACGCTACTCGCCAGCGCACGGGCGCGCGCCGGTTGGGCGTTCCTGCTGGCCTCCTTGGCGCAGGCCGGGGTGGTCTTCACCGCCGGGGTCACGCTATTCCCGTTTGTGATGCCTTCCAGCATCAATCCGATCTCGAGCCTGACCCTATGGGATAGTACCTCCAGCCAGATGACGCTGAGCATCATGCTGGTGATCGTGCTGGTCTTCTTGCCGATTGTGTTGCTCTACACCCTGTGGAGCTATTACAAGATGTTGGGGCGGATCACGCCGGAGACCATCCGCCGTCACGATCATGAACTGTATTGAGGAGGGGAAGCGATGTGGTATTTATTGTGGTTTGTCGGCATCTTGCTGATGTGTTCGCTGTCTACCCTGATCCTGGTATGGCTTGAGCCGCGGCTGAAATAGCCTGAGTTAGCCGGGGGCGGGCCGATGCCGCCCCCGACGCCGTCACTGTTACCGTCCCACCCGGCGTCGTCCGACGCCTTTTTTATTCTCGTCTATAATATAATCATCATAACCACCAGATATTATTATCGAGTGATAAAATTTCTACGTGTTAATTTTTATCGAGTGACGTAATGCGTAATAAGCCCCTATCCCGGGTCTACCGCACGCTCAATCATGAAATTCACTATATGATGAGCTTTATTGGCGGCTGCCTGGAAATCGTCAGTTTTATGTATTTATACAAGGCCTTAATCGGCTATATGACCTCTAACATGATCTTCGGCATTGCGGCGTTGGCCAATGGGGGGATGGACTTTGAGTCGGTCTACCATATTTCCATCATCCTGATCTGGATGGTGCTGGCGGCGCTGCATCAGCTGCTCGTCAACCGCTATCACTCCCGCCTGCACAGTCCGTGGCACGGCTATGCCATCGCCATGAGCATCAACTGCCTGCTGCTGCTGGTGTTTATGCTGCTGGGGGCGGCGATGAGTCGCTATGGGCTGCTGGGGGCTAAGCCGACGCCGGTGGTGATGCCGCTGGTGACCATCGGGCTGATCTTTATGTATATCCAGAACTTTGTGATTAAGCACGGGGGAACCCGTCAGCCGACGGCGACCTCGGTGGTGACCACGGTGTACGTGCTGATGATGAGCCGTCTGTTTAGCGTGTTCGATCGCCAGCGTAATCGGCGCGAGCGGGTACGCCTGTACCATGAGAGCCTGCATTACCTGATGGTGATCGCGCACTTCTTTGTCGGAGCGCTGGTGACCGCGCTGCTGAGCCGACACATCGGTTTCTACAGCCTGAGCCTGGCGCTGCTGGCGCTGCTGCTGTTTACCCTGCGCATCTGGGTGGTGCATGGGCGCCACCGGGCGGCGCTGATCTAGTCTGGACGCAGAAAAAACGGCAGCCGCAGGCTGTAATGCCGATCAGTTAAGGATCGGTTGACCGATCCAGTGGCTGTGTAAGAATCCGGAAATGCTCACCCGTTTCCGGATTTTTTTATGCACATTGGACAGGCTCTTGATCTGATATCCCGTTACGATTCACTGCGTAACCCACTGACTTCTCTGGGCGACTATCTGGACCCGGAACTGATTTCCCGTTGTCTTGCTGAATCCGGCACCGTCACTCTGCGCAAGCGTCGCCTTCCGCTGGAAATGATGGTCTGGTGTATTGTCGGTATGGCGCTTGAACGTAAGGAGCCCCTTCATCAGATCGTGAACCGGCTGGACATCATGCTGCCGGGCAGTCGTCCTTTCGTTGTCCCCAGCGCTGTTATTCAGGCTCGGCAGCGTCTGGGAAGCGAGGCCGTACGCCGCGTGTTCACGCAAACAGCGCAACTTTGGCATAACGCCACCCCGCATCCGCACTGGTGTGGCCTGACCCTGCTGGCCATCGATGGCGTGTTCTGGCGTACACCGGACATGCCAGAAAACGATATAGCCTTCCCCCGCCAGACACATGGCGGGAACCCGGCACTTTACCCACAGGTCAAAATGGTCTGTCAGATGGAGCTGACCAGCCATCTGCTGACGGCGGCGGCCTTCGGCACGATGAAAAACAGCGAAACTGAGCTTGCTGAGCAACTTATAGAACAAACCGGCGATAACACGCTGACGTTAATGGATAAAGGGTATTACTCACTGGGGCTGTTAAATGCCTGGAGCCAGGCGGGAGAAGAGCGTCACTGGATGATACCGCTCAGAAGGGGGGCCCAGTATGAAGAGGTCAAAAAATTGGGTAAAGGCGACCATCTAGTGAAGCTGAAAACCAGTCCACAGGCACGAAAAAAGTGGCCTGCTCTGGGAAATGAGGTGACAGCCCGCCTGCTGACTGTGACGCGCAAAGGAAAAGTCTGCCAGCTGCTGACGTCGATGACGGACGCCATGCGTTACCCGGGCACAGAAATGGCAGAGCTGTACAGTCATCGCTGGGAAATCGAACTGGGATACAGAGAGATAAAGCAGACAATGCAACTGAGCAGACTGACGCTGAGAAGTAAAAGCCGGAGCTTGTGGAGCAGGAACTCTGGGGGGTATTACTGGCTTATAACCTAGTGAGATATCAGATGATTAAAATGGCAGGACATCTGAAAGGGTACTGGCCGAATCAGCTAAGCTTCTCAGAGTCATGTGGAATGGTCATGAGAATGCTGATGACGTTGCAGGGCGCGTCACCGGGCCGAATCCCGGAGCTGATGCACGATCTTGCAAGTATGGGACACCTGGTAAAATTACCGACAAGAAGGGAAAGAGCCTTCCCGAGAGTGGTAAAGGAGAGACCCTGGAAATACCCCAGAGCCCCAAAAAAGAGCCAGTCAGTTGCTTAACTGACTGGCATTACAGCCGCAGGCTGCCGTTTGTGTCTGGGGGGAGCCTCAGCGTTCGGTCGGCTGGGGAAGGCTGGCGCTGCTCATGGCGATCAGCGCCTTGCGGATCAGGAGATGAACCGGATCCTGCGACGAGCGCTCGTGCCACATCAGATGATATGGGAAGTGGATAGCCATGCCGGGAATGGCGACCGCCCGGTACTCTCCGCTTTCGACCAGCGCGTCGCCGACGCTGCGCAGCGTTATCAGCAGGGTATCATCGTCCACCAACTCATCCAGCCAGCGGCGGAAGTTGTTGGTCAGGGTCATGGTGATATTCAGCAGCCCCTCATCCAGGCGGTTGGCCTGCAGGAAGCTGTCCTGCAGGTAGGGGCTGATATTGTAGATAATCAGCGGCGTGCAGAGCAGCTGTTCGCGGGTCATGGTCAGCATCTGCGTCGGCTGCTGGCCGATGGCGCGGACGCGGCGCAGGAACATGAATTCAGAGGAGCCGAGCGTCTTCAGGTGAATACCGCTGGGGCAGGCGTGGGGGAAGTGGCGTACGGCGACGTCCACGCTCCCCTGCTTCAGGCTTTGCACGATATCTTCTGCGGTGGTGGCGCTGGGCGGACGGAAGTTGATTACCAGGTTGGGGTACAGGGTGCGTACGTTGCCGATCAGGGCGGAGACCTCCTGGATATTGAACCAGTGGGGCAGACAGATGTTATAGCGATGCTTCACCCCGCAGCGCAGCTGGTCGATCATCGATTGGCTGGCGTACAGCGTATTGCGTACGATGGTGCACAGCGTCTCGCCGACGGGGGTCAGGGTAAACAGATTATTGCACTTGGTGTACAGCGGATCGTTGAACTCTTTGCGCAGCTCCATCAGTAGCTTACTCATGGAGGGCTGGCTGATGCTCAGACACTCGGCGGCCCGGCTCACGCTCTGCTCTTCGTTCAGTGCGGCGAGGGCGATCAGGGCGCCGTAGTGGGTGTCATACATGGACTTCAGAAAATTATCGTGCGACATGGCGTCACCTGTTGCGGTGTCGTGTTCACCGCTATAGATCATAGACAGGCCGACCACCGCGGCGGTCGACTGTAAGAAAATAGGGCCGTGGTTAGCGTGCGACCCGCACGCCGCCGCTGATGCCGTGGGGGCTAAACAGCACCTGCCATAGCTGGATATCCCGGGCGCGGAAGGCGCCGGCGCAGGCACAAAGATAGTAGCGGAACATACGGTAAAAACGCTCGCCGTAGCGATCCTTCAGCTGTGGCCAGGCGGCGCGGAAGCGGGCCTCCCACGCCATCAGCGTCTTATCGTAATCGCTCCCAAAACTGTGCCAATCCTCCATAACCATCATCCCCTCGCTGCAGCTGACGATATCGCGCATAGAGGGCAGACGCCCATTAGGGAAAATATAGCGGTTAATCCAGGGATCGACACCGTGATCGGAGATATTACTGCCGATGGTGTGCAGCAGAAAACGCCCCTCGGGGTGCAGGCAGCGTTTGACCGTGTTGAAGTAGGTGGCGTAGTTCTTAGGGCCGACGTGCTCAAACATGCCGACGGAGACGATGCGCTCAAACGGCTGATCCAGATCGCGGTAGTCCATCAGGCGCAGGGTCACCGGCAGACCGGCGCAGCGCTGGCGGGCCAGCTCGCACTGCTCCTGCGAGATGGTGATCCCGGTGACCTCCACGCCGTAGTTGCGGGCCATGTACGCCGCCAGCCCCCCCCAGCCGCAGCCGATGTCGAGCACCCGCTGGCCCGGCTGCAGATCGAGCTTGCGGCAGATCAGATCCAGCTTAGCCTCTTGGGCCTGCTCCAGCGTTTTGGCCTCTTTCCAGTAGGCGCAGGAGTACTGCATATGGGGATCGAGCATGGCCTCAAACAGATCGTTGCCCAGATCGTAGTGCTCGCGGGCGACCTGACCGGCGCGTCGGCGCGACTGCAGGTTGAACAGGCGGGCGCTGATGGCATAGATCAGATCGTTGAGGTTGCTGGGCAGCTTTTTGTCCAGGCCGTGGCGCAGGGCGCGGTCAAAAAACATATCCAGACGTTCGCAGTCCCACCAACCGTCCATATAGCTCTCGCCCAGCCCCAGGGAGCCAGCCTTGAGTACGGTGGAGAACAGCTGCGGGTTATGGATCTGCAGGTCATAGGGCTGCTGCCCCTCAAGGCCAATGCCGGCCTGCTGCAGTAACGGCTGCAGGATATGGTAACTGCGGGACTGATAATCTATTTCGCTGACAACGGTGCTCATATTTATTCCTGAGATGAATTTTTTCGCATAATATCCGGCGTTTATTATTGATAACAAAGCATATAAAAATTCCAGCTTAGAATAAATTAATAGAATAAAATCATTCCGGCATAAATATTCCAACCCAACACCCGGATTGATATGCTATTTAACACTGGATTCATGTGTTTTTAGGTCTGCGATTTTATGGTATTTCGGGATAGTCTATCCTGTTTGTATACGTCAAGGATGCCGAGGCCGCGCGCGGCTGCGCGCGGCCTCGGCATTTCCCCACACCATGATCTAGAGCGCCCGCGATGAGGGTATGCGATCGCGTTATTCTGGCCGACCCCGACGGCCGCTTTATGCTCAACGCCATGCGAACCGCGATTGGGCTGACGCTGGGGATCGTGGTCGATCAGTGCGCTCCGTTCGCCGAGTGGGGGATCTACAGTATTTTGCTGGGCGTATTCTCCGTGCAGGTGGTGATGGGCGATCGCTTCGTCAGCCACGCGCTGAGCGTCCTGATCAATACCCTGCTGATCGGTAGCGCGGTGCTGCTGGGTAGCCTGTGTATTCTCCCGCTGCAGGTGGTGATGGTGGCGCTGCTGGCGGCCCTGACGCTGTACCTATTCTCCCGCCGGCCCGCGATGGCCATGGTGTCGCTGTTTGTGACGCTGTTCGCCATTATTGCCAACGGCCTGGCGCAGGCGCGGCCCCCGGTGATGGGCCAGCTGCTCCCGGCGCTGCTGGCCGGCGGCGCCTGCGCGCTGGCGGCCTTTCTCGTGCTTCCCGCCCGTACCAGCCGCTGCTACCGGCGGCGCCTGCCGCGCGTACTGCTGCACCAGCTGGGCGAAACCTGCCGCTGGCTGGCCTATCTGCCCACCGTACGCGATTTTAACCAGCTGTCGCCGGCGCTGAAAAAGGCCACCTTCAACCGTCAGGCGACGCTGCAGCGCCTGCTGAGCGCATACCATGCAGGATACGACGGCGGTGGCGCGCCGCCGTCGTCCTACACCGCGATGCTGATGGCGCTGGTGGAGGGGGTGATCACCCTGAGCTACTGGCCGGTGGAGTCGCTGGGGCAGGACGATCTGCGCCGGGTCAACGCACTGCGTCGGCGCTGCTTTCTGGCGCTCTCCTCGCTGCTGTGCCGGGTGGAGTCGCTGGACTACCGTCAGCGTGCGCAGCGTCTGACGGCGCTGCGCCAGTGGCTGTCGGCCTCACTGCCCGATGGGGCGCATCCCACGCTGCGCCTGCTGGTTTCGCTGCTGCAGGGGCTGGTCGAGCAATGCGCGCCGCTGGCGTGCCCGACGCCGCAGGAGGCTATATGCGATTGAACGGTGTTAAGAAGTCGCTGCCACCGCTGGTGCTGCACCAGATGGCCTGCGCCGCGGTCTCGATGGTGGTGGCCCAGCTGCTGATCGCGTGGGTGCCGCTGGTTCAGGGATTTTGGGTTCCCCTGACCGCGCTGGTGGTCAGTCTGACCATCACCTCCTCATCGGCGGCGTTTCGCCGCGGTTTCCAGCGCGTGCTGGGAACGATGTGCGGGGTCGCGCTGGGCAGCTGCGGGATCTTGCTGATCGATCATACGGCTATCTTCCTGATTCTGTTAGTGCTAACCGGGACGCTGGCCTACTGGAGCAAGTGCCTGAGCCGCTACTACGGCCTGTTTGTCTGCCTGATCACCACCCTGGTGGCGATGCTGCTGGCCAGCTTTTTTAATCATCAGCGCCCGCTGCTGTGGACGCTGCTCAGCTACCGCCTGCTCGATACGCTGTGCGGTGCCCTGGTGGCCTACCTCTGTTCGCTGCTGATAATGCCGCGTCACCAGCATGATCAGGTCTTTGCGACCCTGACCGGCCTGCTGCGCCGTATCGCCGGGTTTAACCGCACCTGCCTACTGGCAGCCGGGGGAGAGTGGCGGGTGCCGGAGGGGGCCTTTTTTCACCATTTTGAGGAGCTGGAGCACTATGTGCACGGCAACCTGCCCATCTGGTCCTACGATCTGCTGTTCGATCGCTATATCTATGCGCGCTTCCAGCTGTTTACCCACCGTATCAGCCGCCTGATGCTGACGCTGAACCTGCTGCACAGCCTGACGACCCGCCTGCATCTGGCTGTGGATGACCCCTGGTATCGCGCGCTGTGCCTGAACAGCGTGGCCTTGACCCGGGTTATCGACGCTATCGTGGCGCTGCGGCTCGATCTGGCGCGCCGTCGCCTGCGGCGTCTGGAATGGATTAACCGGCTGATCGGGCGTCAGGCCCTGGCTGCGGCGGGAGAGGACGGCGAGCGGCGAGCGCAGGTTTCTGCGCTGCTGCTGTCGATAGAGCATGACGTGGCCGCGATGCTGAACGGGGTATCGCTGACTTTCCTGTGCGATAAGGCCCGGGAGGATCGCCGTCTACGTCCGTAGTCCGGCCCGCCTCGTCGCGCGGCGCGGAGGGGGTAGGCGGTTTTGCGCGGCGTTGGCGTCTATGCATCGCCGCGGTCGTCTGGCGGGTCGCGCAGCCAGGGCGGCGTCGGCGAGAAGTGCGCCGTCAGCGCATCGATCGTCACCCGTCGGCGTCGGGGCGCGTATTTATCGCTCGGCCAGAGAAGATGGATCGGTCGTCCGGCGGGGGCCGCCGACGTCAGCAGCGCGATCAACGCGCCGCGCCGGATCAGCGGCGCGGCCAGCCAGTCGGGCAACCGGGCGACCCCCAGCCCGGCCAGCGCGGCGTCGCGCAGCGCCATGACGTCATCCAATACCATCGCCTGTCGCACGGCGTAGTGCCGGGTCTCCCCGTCCCGATCGCGCAGCGGCCAGCGCTGATAGGGCTGGCTGACCAGGCACGGCGTGTGCGCCAGCGCCTCGGGCGCGTCGATGTAGGGACAGCGCGCCAGCAGGGCCGGAGCTGCGCAGAGGCAGGCGTGCTGAACGCCAATCTGACGGGCGATCAGCGTCGGGGCATTGGGCGGCGGGCCGATTCTGACCGCGATATCTACCCGTTCGTCGTCGAGAGCGATGGGCTGATTGGCGAAGCTGACCTCCGGGCGCAGCGCCGGGTAGCGCTGCACCAGGCGCTGAATAACGGGCAGGATCCAGCAGCGACCAAAGGCGACGGGGACGGAGAGGCGGATCGTCCCCTGAACCTCGCCGCGCTGCGCATGGGCCACATCCACTGCCTGCTCCAGGGCGTTAAAGGCCCGCAGGCTGTGCTGCAGGAAGGCGGCGCCTTCGTCGGTCAGCGCCACGCGGCGGGTGGTTCGCTGCAGCAGGCGCACGCCGAGGCGGCTCTCCAGCTTTGCCACGGCCTTGCCGATGGCCGAGCGTGAGCGGCACAGGCGTTCACCGGCCAGGGTAAAGCTCCCGCTCTGGGCGACGGCGATAAAGGCCTGAATACCATTAAGCTGTTCGTCTGACATCATCGTTTTCGCACTCCCGCCGGTGACGACATTGGGGAATTTAACTCCCCAAATCGGGGATATCTTTGCGCTAAATAATAAACAGTATCGCGTTTACCCTACAGCATATTCACTACGCCTGCGCCGCGTTGGCGCCGGGCGGCACACCATGGGGAAATATCACGCGATGCCTTTTCACACCCTGCGCGGGAAACAGATCGTTATTATCGGCGGTACGTCGGGACTGGGGCTGGCGACGGCCCGCATGGCGCTGGAGGCCGGGGCGCATGTGTATCTCGGCGGGCGTTCGCCCGCGCGGCTGATGGCCGCGCTGGCCACGCTAGGGAGAGGGGCCCGCGGTGAGACGATCGATGTGGCCAGCGAGGCGTCGGTCAACGCCTTCTTTGCCCCGCTTGACGGGATCGATCATGTCGCTATCACCGCGGCACAGATCGCGCCGGCGCCGCTGCTGCACGGCGATATGGCGGCGCTGCGGGTCAATATGGCGAGCCGGTTTTGGGGCGCGGTGTATGCCCTGCGCGCGGCGGTGCCGAAGATGGCCGCCGAGGGATCGCTGGTGCTGACCTCGGGGATGATCACGCGGCGGCCGTCGCCGGGTAAGTCCATCGCCGCCGCCGCCGCGAGCGCGGTTGAGACGCTGGCCCATAGTCTGGTCGGTGAGCTGGCGCCGCGCCGGATTAATGTGATTAGCCCCGGTCCGATGGATACGCCGCTGCTGGCGCAGGCGACGGGCGGTGACCCCGAGGCGCTGCGGGCGATCGCCGCGAGACTGCCACTGCGGCGGCTGGGGCAGCCGGAGAGCTACGCGCGCAGCGCGCTGTTTGCCATGGCGAATCCCGATCTTAACGGCGAGGTTCTGCACCTGGACGGCGGGGCGGCGTGGGGCTGAGATCCCGGTTTGGCGCCCCCTCTCGTCCGGCGTCGGCGCTCCTTGCTTTGCGGCATAAATGTTATCTCCATCACTAATTCATGCCGCAATTAATATGCTTTTTCATTTTTTGAGCGCGGTAGCAAAATATTTCCCCAGCGGGGTGATAGGATTAAATCATAATAAAGAAAAAATGTTTTTATCTAATCTTATATCCGGCCCTATGTGTGAGGAAAATAACATGAATCTGAAGCTACAGCTGAAGATACTGTCATTTCTGCAATTCTATCTATGGGGGAGCTGGCTGACCACGCTCGGCTCCTATATGTTTGTCACCCTGAAGTTTGACGGGGCGGCCATCGGGGCGGTTTATAGCTCGTTGGGTATCGCCGCGTTATTTATGCCAACCCTGTTGGGGATCGTGGCGGATAAATGGGTCAGCGCCAAATGGGTCTATGCCGCCTGCCATCTGGTCGGCGCGTTGACGCTATTCCTCGCGGCCCAAGTCACCACCCCCAGCGCCATGTTTGTGGTGATCTTGCTGAACTCGTTGGCCTATATGCCGACGTTGGGTTTGGTCAACACGATCTCCTATTATCGTCTGCAGAATGCGGGTATGGATATCGTCAGCGAATTCCCGCCGATCCGTATCTGGGGCACCATCGGTTTCATCCTGGCGATGTGGGCGGTGAGTTTCTCCGGTTTCGAGCTGAGCTATATGCAGCTATATATCGGTGCCGGCGCCTCGCTGCTATTGAGTCTGTTCTCTACCACGCTGCCCTATATTCCGGTGAACAAAACTCAGGAAAAACAAGGCTGGGTGGAGATGTTGGGTCTGAACGCCTTCAGCCTGTTCAAGAATTCGCGTATGGCGATCTTCTTCATCTTCTCCATGCTGCTGGGCGCCGAGTTGCAGATCACCAACATGTTCGGCAACCCGTTCCTGCATAGTTTCGATCAGAATCCGTTGTTTGCCGGTAGCTTTATCGTCGAGCACGCCTCGGTACTGCTGTCGGTTTCGCAGATTTCTGAGACGGTGTTCATCCTGACCATCCCGTTCTTCCTCGGTCGCTACGGTATCAAGAACGTGATGCTGATGAGCATGGTGGCCTGGATGTTGCGCTTTGGTCTGTTTGCCTACGGTGACCCGTCACCGTTCGGCACCGTGTTGCTGGTGTTGTCGATGATCGTCTACGGTTGCGCCTTCGACTTCTTTAATATCTCCGGCTCGGTGTTCGTCGATCAAGAGGTAAAACCGGCCATTCGCGCCAGTGCGCAGGGGATGTTCCTGATGATGACCAACGGCTTCGGCTGCATCTTGGGCGGCATCGTCAGCGGTAAGGTGGTGGAGTACTACACGCAGGGCGGCGTGACCGATTGGCCGACGGTGTGGCTGATCTTCGCGGGGTATTCGCTGCTGCTGGCCGTCGCCTTCCTGTTTCTGTTCCGCTATCACTATGTGCGCCCGCAGGGACAGGCGGCGAGCGTGGGACAACAGGCTTAATCACACCGCTTTTCACTCTCTGGGCCATGCCATCAAGGCGTGGCCCATTTTATGGGTTACGGTACGGAATATCTCCTATCTGTACCGCCACGCTTCTTACTCTCCTCACGCTTGCCATGCGGCTATCCTCGCCGGCGTTGTTCCCGCATATTCGCGAGATTTTGCCGTGCTGGCACTGATAAATCACAAAAATATATTTAAATTTAATGAGTTAGTGTCGAAATCTTCTCGCCGTCGCCCCCGTGTTTTTCGAGCTTGCTAACACTCTGGCTGTGTCACGCAGTGATAAGGTGAGGCGCACGCAAGCAGCATCGCACACGCTATTTCATCTATCGGGACGGCTATCTGTGAGGGAACTAACATGAATCTGACGCTGCAGTTAAAAATCCTGTCGTTCTTGCAATTCGGGCTATGGGGATGCTGGTTGACCACCCTCGGCTCTTACATGTTCGCTACGCTGAAGTTTGACGGGACGGCGATTGGGGCAATTTACAGTTCACAAGGTATCGCCGCGCTATTTATGCCGGCGCTGTTAGGAATCGTGGCGGACAAGTGGATCAGCGCCAAGTGGGTGTATGCCCTCTGTCACCTGGTGAACGCCATTACCCTGTTTCTGGCCGCGCAGGTGACGACGCCCGGGGCCATGTTCGTGATTATCTTGCTGAACTCGCTGGCCTATATGCCGACACTGGGGCTGGCGAATAGCATCTCCTATTATCGCTTGCAGAGTGCCGGTAGGGATATCGTGCGTGAGTTCCCGCCGATCCGTATCTGGGGCACCATCGGTTTCATCTTGGCGATGTGGGGCGTCAGTTTCGCCGGCTTTGAGTTGAGCCATATGCAACTGTATATCGGTGCGCTGGTCTCGTTGCTGCTGAGCCTGTTCGCGCTGACGCTGCCGACGATCCCGGTGGCCCACCGTCAAGCACAGCAAGGGTGGGTGGCGATGCTGGGGTTAGACGCCTTCAGCCTGTTTAAGAATACGCGTATGGCGGTCTTCTTCATCTTTGCCATGTTGCTGGGCGCCGAGTTACAGATCACCAACATGTTCGGCAACCCATTCCTGCATAGCTTCGATCAGAACCCGGTATTTAGCGGCAGCTTTATCGTCGAGCATGCCTCGGTGCTGTTGTCGCTCTCGCAGATCTCTGAGACGGTGTTTATCCTGACCATCCCGTTCTTCCTGAGCCGTTATGGCATCAAGAATGTGATGCTGATGAGCATGGTGGCTTGGATGCTGCGTTTCGGCCTGTTTGCCTATGGCGATCCGTCGCCGTTCGGTACCGTGCTGTTGGCGCTGTCGATGATCGTCTATGGCTGTGCCTTCGACTTCTTCAACATCTCCGGCTCGGTGTTTGTCGATCAAGAGGTGAAGCCGGCCATCCGCGCCAGTGCGCAGGGTATGTTCCTGATGATGTCCAGTGGATTAGGGGCGATCTTGGGTGGACTGGTCAGCGGCAAGGTGGTTGAGCTGTATAGTCACGCTGACGGCGCCACCGATTGGCGGATGGTATGGCTGATCTTTGCCGCCTACTCGGTGTTGTTGGCCATCATTTTCTCCTTCCTGTTCCGTTACCATCATCAGCGGCCAGCGGGGGTGCCGTCGGACGCCTGACAGGGACGCACCGAGGCGGCGGCGCATTCACTGTCCGTCGCCACGCCGGGATTGGGCTACGCTTGGCTGCGTTAGGGTGAGCCGAATTCTGCGGAGGAGCGATGACGATTGTACCGTTGGATGAGACCATGATGCGTCTGTGGGTGGGGCTGCGCGCCCAGTTAGCACCGCAGACGCCGTTGAGCCAGCAGTGGCTCGAAGGGTGTGCCTTGCTGGATGCCGAGCCCTTTATGGCGTTTCTGGCATTAGGTCAGCAGGGGGAGGGGCTGGGATTTATCGAGCTGGCATTGCAAGCGGATGCGCTGCATCGTCAGGCACCGGCCCAGTTGCGTTTAGGCTGCCTGTTTGTCCTGCCGGAGCGGCGTTTACAGGGGGTCGCGACCGAGCTGGTGGCGGTGGCCTGCGCCTGGGGGCGGCAACATGGCTGTGACGAGCTGGTGTCGGAGGTCAGCTTAGACGATCGAGGACAGCAGCAGATGCATCAGGCGTTGGGTTTTACGCCGGGAGCGCGGCGGGTGCGTTACCGCTTGCCGCTCGCGTGAAGCACGCCGCGCACCGGGCGCGGCGTGTCAGAGGGGTTAGGCCAGGCTAGCCAGCGGGCGAGATCCGTGGCGACGCGCGCTGTGGATCCAGGTGTAGGAGCCCATCACGGCGATGGCCGTCAACAGGATGTACTCCAGCGACATGGCGTAGACGCCTTGGATCGCGTAGATCACCACGCTGATGACGTCGATCACCACCCACAGCAGCCAGTTTTCGACATACTTGCGGGTCATCAGCACCATCGCGGCGATGGAGAGGACCAGCATGGTGGAGTCCCAGAGCGGGAAGGCATCCGGCTGCAGCTCCGGCATTACCACGTTGGCACCCATGCCTTGCAGCAGATCGATGGCGATGCGGGTGAGCACGGCGAATACCGGGTCGATGAAGCGTGTCATCAGGGCGATGGCGACCAGGCAGACCAGTGTCAGGGTCAGCGCTTTACCACGCGACAGCCAGCGAACCTTAAGCGCGGCCTCGTTATCGGCATTCTGGCGGCTCCAGGCATACCAGCCATAAATATTGGCGGCGAAGAAGAACACCTGCAGCAACAGGCTGGCATACAGTTGGATCTGGAAGAAGATGGCGGCGAACAGGGTGACGTTAATCAGCCCGAACAGATAGTTGATGATCTTCTCCTTGCTGGCGAACCAGATGCACAGCAGGCCGAACAGGGTACCGATCGCCTCGATCCAAGAGAGAGCATAGCCACCCTCGCCGAGTGGAATGTTAACCATCACATTGTTAATGCTAAAGAAATCCATCATCAATTCTCCTTGTTATGATCCAGACGGATGGCGTGCAGGGCGAGTTCGATCTCCCGCGCCTCGCCGCGCAGGCTACAGGCTTCCTGCTGCTGATAATCGTTGATGCCTTGCTCCAGCTCGGCGTTGTGGGTCACCACGACGTTGAGGATGGAGGCGGTACGTAGGCCGCGTAGCGCGCCAACGACCATCAACGGGGCCGTCTCCATGTCGGCGGCCAGGATGCCGCGCGCCGACCATTCGGCATCCAACTGCATCTCGCGATCGGTATAGAAGCTGTCGTGACTGCGTACGTAGCCGCAGTGTGCCGGGTAGCCTAGGCGCGCGGCTTCGCGTCGCAGTAACTCGACGAGCCTCTGATCGGCGCAGGCCGGATAGGCGGCGGGGGCATAGGCGTGGCTGGTGCCCTCGTCGCGTACGGCGGCGTTGGCGATCACCAGATCCCCCAGCGCCATGGCGTCTTGCAGGGCGCCGCAACTCCCGATGCGGATCAGGGTATCGACGCCGATACGCCGCAACTCCTCGACGGCGATGGCGGTGGAGGGGCCGCCGATACCGGTGGAGAGCACGAGGATCTCAATACCGTGGAAATAGCCGCGCAGGGCGCGGTATTCGCGGTTTTGCCCCAATGGCTCGACGTCATCCAGGAAGCGGGCGACATGTTCTACGCGTTGCGGATCGCCGGGCAATAAGGCGTAACGCGCCTGGGTCATGGCCCGGCTCAGGCGAATATGCGGTTGTAGTTCCATCGGGTTCCTTATGACTCTGGATGATAGGCCGCTGCACCTGGCAGGCCAGCCTCACGCTGTAGACGCGCCGCGTCTAGCAGGATAATGCTCTCGCCTTCGACGGCGATGATCTGCTGTTCCTTCAGCGTAAACAGGATGCGATTGATGCTACGCATGGCGGCGGCGAACTCGAGGCTGAGTTGCTGCTTGTCCAGCGTGATGCGATCGTGCCCCTGTTGGGTAAAACGTTGCCACAATGCCAGCGCAACCCGTTGTTGCAGGGTATACAGGCTGTCGGCGCCCGCCTTGGCGGACAAGTGGTAATACTGCTGGCTGCTGGTGCGCAATATGCGTTGATTAAAATGGTTATCCAGCGCCAGCCAACGGTGGAAGTCTTCCCGGTTGAGCCGTAACAGTTGCGTCTCACGGGTGGCTTCGACCGAGCAAATATAGGGGCGTTGTTCAAATATTTCCAACTCCCCCAAGATGTCTCCCTGGTGGTAGCGTGCTTGCCGATAACGGCGTCCGTCCTCGGCCTCAAAGAAAATGTCTGCTTCTCCCTGAAGTATTAGCCAAAAGTGTTGGCAGGTGTCTCCTTGGCGGCAGATTAGTTCGCCGGGAGTGACGGTTTGCCCAATCCAGCTGCGCATGACACTCAGCGGACAATTTTTTACCCACTCGTATAAGACGGCGTTGCGGGTGACGAGCTCGACGAGGCTTAACCAGGTCTCGTTCTGCAGCGTGTGTTTGACTTTGAACACTATAGGTTTTCCTTCAATTCACGGACAGGACGCCCGTCCGCACTCACCATGATAGCGGGAGAAAAAGTGTCGATGGGGTCTGATATTACACATCCGCCCGGGACAAATGTCTCGGGCGGAGAGAAAGGGAGAGTAATGTGTGATGGCGATCGGCTTTCACCCATCGCCAGTGTGGAGCGCGGGTTAGATCAGGGCGATCAGTAATAGCAGCCCGACCAACATGACGGGAGCGGTACGTTTGACCAGATCGAGGGGCGAGACACCGACCATGCCGGCGACCACGATGGCCGCGGCGGAGAGTGGCGAGGCGGTGCGCCCCAGGTAGCTGGCGAAGGCGGCGGCGGTACCCAGATTAGTGCCATCCATGCCAAAGGCGGCGGCATGGGGGGTGATCGCCTCGTTGAAGGCATAGGCCGCCGCATCACCGGAGCCGATCACGATGGCCATCAGGAAGGGGCCGATGGTGCCGCCGAAACGGGCGGCCTGCGGGTAGTCGATCAGTAGGGTCTTGGCCGCCTCGATCAGGCCAATGGCGTTGAGGCCGGCGACAAAGACCCCGGCGCAGATGATGATGCCGAATACGTCGCTGTAAGCCTTGCCCATACCGTCGAAGAAGGCCGGGATCGCCTTGCCGGGATGGGTTCGGGTGACCAGCAGGGTGGCGAGGATGCCCCACATCACCGCCTGCGGTACCCCCATCTTCAGCCAGGCGACGCCGCCGAAGGCACCGAGCATCAGCAGGGTGACGGGCAGCAGCGGCATCAGCGCGGCCAGTAGGTTGATCGGCTGGTGGTCGGCCTGGATGTCGCTCTCCAGCGTCGAGTGGTAGCCCTTGTGTTCGCGACGTAACAGGGCGGTCAGGGTCATGCCGACCATGATCAGCAGCCCCAACCACACCACGGTCATGGCGCGTGAGGCGATGATGGTCATCACGTCGCCACCGACGATCTTGGCGACTAACGCCATATGGGGGCTACCGGGGTTCAGCAGGCTGGCGCCGAAGGTTCCGGCCAAGACCGAGGCCCCGGCCATCACCGGGTGGATGCCCGCCGCCAGTTGTAGCGGGATCATGGTGATACCGGCCGCCGCCGCCGCTCCGGCCGCACTAGGTAGCGCCAGCTGGACGAAGGTGGTCAGCAGGATGGTGCCGGGGATCAGCAGCAGCCCTACACGGCGTAGCGGAACACTCAGTAGACGCACCAGATGGCGATCGCAGCCGGTAAACTTCATCACGGTGGCGAAGCCGATGGCGGAGAGGATCGCCTGGATCAGCCCTTCGGACACCATCTTCTGGGCGAAGCTGTTCATCGCCGCCATCGGATCGGCGGCCAGTAGGCACATCAACAGGCCGGAGAACAGCAGGACGGTACGGGTATCCTGGCGCTTGATCAGCAGGATGATCGTCACGATCAGGATCGCGATGCCGACAAGAATTAACATGACTTACTCCCCATGATGAGGTTGGTAGATAAGGTGGTGTCCCGCCTCGGGGCTGGGCTCTCGCTCCAGGCGGGCGCGCAACGCATCAAACTCCGCCAGCCACTGCGCGCGCCAGCGCGTCTTGAGCGCCTCCGGTTGCCAGCAGGCATCGATACCGTTGGCCAGCAGGTGGCGCACACCATCGAGATCGAAGCCAAACTCCTCCACCATCACCCGGTAACATTCGGCACCGTTGGTGTCGTGCATATGCCAGTCGTCGGTCGCCGGGATCAGGGTGAGGCCGGCCTGCGCCATGCGGCGGATCGGGTGATGACGTCGCCAGTCGTCGTGATCGGGCCAGCACTTGAGGAAATAGGTATTGCTCGGCACCACGGTAAAGGGGATGCCGGCACGGGCGTAGCGCGCCAGCAGTGCGGGGTTGTCGATGATGCTATAGCCGTGGTCGATGCGTTCCAGCTGGAGCAGATCCAGGCCACTCTCCACGTTGCGCCAGTGTAGGCCGAACTCGCTACAGTGGCCGGTCAGGCGCAGACCGCCGTGTTGCGCGAGACGGTAGGCTTTCCAGAAGTGCTCGATCGGCGCGTCGTGTTCACGGTAGTCGATGCCGATCCCGGCCACCAGCGGATGGGGATGGGCCAATACCGTCTCCACCATGCGCACGGCCTCTTCGGGGCTCTTCTCACGATTGATCGCCGGCAGGAACAGTGCGTGGATCTCCCAGCGGCGAGCGGCGTCGGCTAACCCCTGCGCCAGGGCGGCGGTGACCTCGTCATAAGGCAGCGGGGTATCCGAGGGATTCCAGAAGAGCTCTAGATGACGAACCCCGGTGGCGGCGGCGTCTTCGGCGACCTCCAGCATCACCCGGTAGTAGTCTTGCGGACTGCGCAATAGCGGGTAGAGGAAGTTGAGCGCGGCGATGCCGCCTTTGGCCTGGCCGGTTTCCGCCTGATAGCGGCGGTAGAAACTCTTGGCCTCTTGCTCACTCAGCGCCACACCGGCGCGCCGCGCCAGGTCACGCATGGTCGTGAGGCGCACTCCACCCAGCAGGTGATAGTGCAGATCGACCTTGGGAAATTGCGTCAGGAACTCAGTCCAGGTAATCGTTTGCGTCGCAGGCATGACCGTCTCTCGTGACAGCGGGGAGAAAAGGCGCATCTTAGGGGAGCCGGCCATGCCAGGGAAATGCTATTCCGGCATGGCCCAGGCCGATTCGGCATGATGCTTGGCTCGGCGCCACGCGGTGCTTAGGCCGGTTCGTCGCGTGGCGGCCAGAAACGCTCACCGGCGGCGATGCGCGCCGCCAGGCGTTGCCAGAAGGCCTCGGCGCGTTGGTGCAGACGAGCGCGGTTACGGTACAGGCGGATCTGGTAGGGCACGCACCAGCGTTGGCGATCCACCGCCACCAGGCGGCCCTCGGCCAGCTCCGCGTGGATCTGGCAGTCGGCCAGCCAGGTCAGCCCGTGGCCGCGTAGCGCCATCTGGCGGTGTAGGTCACACAGTGAGGCCTCGAACACCGGTTGAGCCGCAAACGGATGCTGTGGCATTAGCCGTTCGACCATGCGCGCGCTGTAGGAGTCTGGCGTGTAGCGTAGCACCGGCACCGCTTGTTCGCCCGGCGTAAAGCGTACCCTGCCGTCGGGGCCGGGGGCGCCGACCAGCAACATCGCGCCGTGGCCGAGTAGTAGATTGTCGAAAGGGGGCTGTAACAGGGCGTGGCTGTCGAAGCCCAGTAGGAAGTCGCTGGCGCCTTCGATCAAGGCCTCGACGGCGAAGTCGACACGTAGGATGTCGACGGCGAAAGGCAAGGGGGTGGCCTCGTCGGCGCCGACCGCCGCCACCAGATCGAGTAGAAAGGGCGAAGAGAGGGAGTGTGGGGCGCTGAAGCGTATCGGATGGAGCAGAACCGGCGGGCGTCCCTGCAGACTATTTAACCCCTCGCGCCATTGGGTCACCATGGCGTGGGCCAGTAAACGGAACTGATAGCCGGCCGGTGTCAGCGTGACAGGGGTGGTGCTGCGATCGACCAATTGTTGCCCCACGCTCTCTTCCAATGCCCGGATATGGCGCCCGAAGGCGGGCTGCGTAATATGACGGCTGGCGGCGGCGCGGGAAAAATTACGCAACTCCGCCAGTGCCAGAAAGTCTTCCAGCCACCCCATCTCCATTGCGCTCTCCCCCCTCGTTAACCTCGTTAACCTCATCTCTCATCGCGCTATCCTGCCTGTAGGGCAGGTGGTATGACAACCCCGCCGTACCGATTCTAACCCGTTCTCGACGAGAAGCGCTGGGGAAAAATAATTCGCGAGATAAATAACGGCATAAACACATCGGTATTTACGATGTAATTAAGTTGTTCAATGCGAACTATTTGGTGATCACAAGCGCAGAATTGTATCTCTGGTAAATGAATTAACGGAAATGTGAGGCATGCACTGCCTACTTATCCGATAGCTAAAATAAGATGTCATACAGAAATTAATGCAATTACTTATTTGTCCAGACCAAAAGTAACACATATTCAACCAATATCAGGGAGCCTTGCTATATGAAACTGAAAACTTTTTCCCGTCATATCCTCTGTGCAGCGGTGCTTTCTCTGATCGCGGGTGGCGTGCAGGCGGCTGAGAAGGTGACGTTGAAGCTGGCGCATAATCTGGAGCGCAGCCACGTGGTACATCAGGCCTTCGAGCAGATGGCGAAAGAGGTACAACAACTTTCTAACGGCACCATGCGTATTCGCATCTACCCCAGCAGCCAGATGGGGAGCGCGCGTGAGACCTTAGAACTGTTGCAGAACGGGGCGCTGGATATGACGAAAGGCTCCGCCAGCGATCTGGAATCCTTCGATAACGTGTATGCCATTTATAATATGCCGTACCTGTTTAAGGATCAGCAGCACTTTAATAACGTCGTTTACGGTCCGGTCGGCAAAGAGATCATGGACTCGACCAAGGATAAGGGCTTCTTCTCTATGGCCGCCTATGTCGCCGGTACGCGTAGCTTCTACGCCAAGAAGCCGATCACCTCACCGGCCGATCTGAAGGGGATGAAGATCCGCGTCCAGGCTAGCCCGACCACCATCAAGATGATCGAGCTGATGGGCGGCTCACCGACGCCGATCTCCTTCGGCGAGGTATACACCGCGATGCAGCAGGGTGTGGTGGATGGCGCCGAGAATAACGTACCGTCCTGGGTACAGACCCGCCATATCGAAATCGCTAACGTCCTCTCTGAAGACGAACATGCCTCGATTCCGGATTACCTGGTTATCGCCACCAAGACCTGGGAGAAGTTGACGCCGGAGCAGCAGGCGATCCTGACCAAGGCCGCGCGTGACTCCGAAGTGTATCAGCAGAAGCTGTGGGATCAGGTCGATGCCGAATCTCGTGCTCAGGCGAAAGCGATGGGCGCCAGCATTGTTAGCGTCGATAAGGCCCCGTTCCGTGCCGCCGTTCAGCCGCTGTATGACGAGTTCCGTAAGGATCCGAAGCAGGCTGCCCTGTTGGACAAGTTCGAAGCCGCCGCGCAGTAATCAGGCCGTTATGCGCGGGCACATCCGTTGTCCGCGCCGTTTCATCCCGCTATTTGGATAGACTGTATGATTCTCGATCGGATCAAAAAAATCGTCGACCGCTGCATCGCCTCGTTTGCGGTGGTGGTGATGGTGGCGTTGGTGGCCTGTGTCGTCTGGCAGGTATTCAGCCGTTATGTGCTTAGTCAGCCCAGTACCCTGACCGATGAGCTGGCGCGTTTTCTGATGATTTGGGTTGGCCTGCTGGGTGCCGCCTACACCGTGGGCGCGCAGCGCCACCTGTCCATCGATCTGCTGGCCATGTCGGTTCGAGCCCGCACTCAGGCCATGCTGAGCGTGTTGGTGAATCTGCTGGTGATGGTGTTCTCCTTCCTGGTCATGATCGTCGGTGGGCGGATGTTGATCGACAAGACGCTGGCGACGGCGCAGCTGTCGGCGGCGATGCAGATCCCGATGGGGTACGTCTACTTCATTCTGCCGCTGAGCGGCGCCATCATCATCTTTTATAACCTCTATTTCGTCGCCCATGGCATCAAGAAACTGACCGGCCAGCAAGGAGTGAGTCACTGATGGATAGCTATATTGCCTTGACCCTGTTCGGTAGCTTCTTCTTCCTGGTGTTTGTCGGCGTCCCGATCTCTTTCTCTATCGGTATCGCCACCTTCGCCTCGATGCTGCTGATGTTCCCCTGGGAGATCGCCACCATCACCGTGGCACAGCGCCTGGCCAATGGGTTGGATAACTTTGCGTTGCTGGCGATCCCATTCTTTATCTTTGCCGGTACGCTGATGAATAGCGGCGGTATCGCCATCCGTTTGATCAACTTGGCTCAGGTGATGGTCGGGCGAGTACCTGGCTCCTTGGGGCATGTTAACGTGCTGGCGAACATGATGTTTGGCTCCATCTCTGGCTCCGCCGTGGCGGCGGCGGCGGCGGTGGGGGGTACCCTGCATCCGATCCAGACGCGGGAAGGCTATGATCCGGCCTTCTCCACGGCGGTGAACGTCTCCTCCTGTATCACCGGTCTGTTGATTCCGCCCTCTAACGTATTGATCGTCTTCTCTCTGACGGCCGGTGGTGTCTCCGTGGCCTCGCTGTTCCTGGCGGGGTATCTGCCGGGGATCCTGATGGGGCTGTCGATCATGGTGGTGTGCGCCTTTATCGCCAAGTCGCGTAACTATCCGGTTAGCGCGCGTCCGACGCTGCGTCAGGCGGGGAAGGCCTTCTGGGACGCCTGGCCGAGTCTGCTGTTGGTGTTTATCGTGATGGGCGGCATCCTGGGTGGGGTGTTTACCGCGACCGAGGCTTCGGCGATCGCCGTGGTGTACACCTTCGTGTTGTCGGTGCTGATCTATCGTGAGGTGAAGTGGCGCGATCTGCCGAAGCTGATCCTGGAGTCGGTGGTGACGACGTCGATCGTGTTGCTGTTGATCGGTTTCTCCGTCGGTATGTCTTGGGCGATGACCAATGCCGATATCCCCTACATGATCAGCGATGCGTTGATGGGGATCTCCGAGAATCCGCTCATCATCCTGTTGCTGATCAACATCGTGTTGCTGATCGTCGGTATCTTCATGGATATGACGCCGGCGGTGCTGATCTTCACACCGATCTTCCTGCCTATCGCGCAGGAGTTGGGGATGGATCCGGTCCACTTCGGCATCATGATGGTGGCTAACCTGTGTATCGGTCTGCTGACGCCGCCAGTGGGGAGTGCCCTGTTCGTCGGCTGCTCCATCTCTGGGGTGAAGATCCAGCAACTGATCAAGCCGTTGCTGCCCTTCTACCTAGCGTTGATTGCTTCACTGATGCTGATCACCTACATCCCGCAGATTTCGCTGTTTGTACCGCGCCTGTTTGGTCTGATGTAAGCCAGACAGGGCATCAACATAAGGCAGAGCATGGCTCTGCCTTTTTTATTGTCAGCTTTAAACCACCTCCTCGGGAGGTGGTGATTGTCCCTGTGAGGCTATAGCCTGAAGGAAGCCCATGCCAG
>NZ_JBIUCY010000059.1:0-1009 GCF_044540725.1 Edwardsiella sp. A.80236 | reverse complement strand
GCGCTGTCGGATCGTTTCGGGCGGCGGCCGGTCTTGCTCGTCTCGCTGGCCGGCGCTGCTGTCGACTACGCCATCATGGCGACGGCGCCTTTCCTTTGGGTTCTCTATATCGGGCGGATCGTGGCCGGCATCACCGGGGCGACTGGGGCGGTAGCCGGCGCTTATATTGCCGATATCACTGATGGCGATGAGCGCGCGCGGCACTTCGGCTTCATGAGCGCCTGTTTCGGGTTCGGGATGGTCGCGGGACCTGTGCTCGGTGGGCTGATGGGCGGTTTCTCCCCCCACGCTCCGTTCTTCGCCGCGGCAGCCTTGAACGGCCTCAATTTCCTGACGGGCTGTTTCCTTTTGCCGGAGTCGCACAAAGGCGAACGCCGGCCGTTACGCCGGGAGGCTCTCAACCCGCTCGCTTCGTTCCGGTGGGCCCGGGGCATGACCGTCGTCGCCGCCCTGATGGCGGTCTTCTTCATCATGCAACTTGTCGGACAGGTGCCGGCCGCGCTTTGGGTCATTTTCGGCGAGGATCGCTTTCACTGGGACGCGACCACGATCGGCATTTCGCTTGCCGCATTTGGCATTCTGCATTCACTCGCCCAGGCAATGATCACCGGCCCTGTAGCCGCCCGGCTCGGCGAAAGGCGGGCACTCATGCTCGGAATGATTGCCGACGGCACAGGCTACATCCTGCTTGCCTTCGCGACACGGGGATGGATGGCGTTCCCGATCATGGTCCTGCTTGCTTCGGGTGGCATCGGAATGCCGGCGCTGCAAGCAATGTTGTCCAGGCAGGTGGATGAGGAACGTCAGGGGCAGCTGCAAGGCTCACTGGCGGCGCTCACCAGCCTGACCTCGATCGTCGGACCCCTCCTCTTCACGGCGATCTATGCGGCTTCTATAACAACGTGGAACGGGTGGGCATGGATTGCAGGCGCTGCCCTCTACTTGCTCTGCCTGCCGGCGCTGCGTCGCGGGCTTTGGAGCGGCGCAGGGCAACGAGCCGATCGCTGAT
>NZ_JBIUCY010000058.1:0-1028 GCF_044540725.1 Edwardsiella sp. A.80236 | reverse complement strand
GGAGTGACGGGCACTGGCTGGCAATGTCTAGCAACGGCAGGCATTTCGGCTGAGGGTAAAAGAACTTTCCGCTAAGCGATAGACTGTATGTAAACACAGTATTGCAAGGACGCGGAACATGCCTCATGTGGCGGCCAGGACGGCCAGCCGGGATCGGGATACTGGTCGTTACCAGAGCCACCGACCCGAGCAAACCCTTCTCTATCAGATCGTTGACGAGTATTACCCGGCATTCGCTGCGCTTATGGCAGAGCAGGGAAAGGAATTGCCGGGCTATGTGCAACGGGAATTTGAAGAATTTCTCCAATGCGGGCGGCTGGAGCATGGCTTTCTACGGGTTCGCTGCGAGTCTTGCCACGCCGAGCACCTGGTCGCTTTCAGCTGTAAGCGTCGCGGTTTCTGCCCGAGCTGTGGGGCGCGGCGGATGGCCGAAAGTGCCGCCTTGCTGGTTGATGAAGTACTGCCTGAACAACCCATGCGTCAGTGGGTGTTGAGCTTCCCGTTTCAGCTGCGTTTCCTGTTTGCCAGCCGGCCCGAGATCATGGGGTGGGTGCTGGGCATCGTTTACCGCGTCATTGCCACGCACCTGGTCAAGAAAGCGGGCCATACCCACCAAGTGGCCAAGACGGGCGCGGTCACCCTGATCCAGCGTTTTGGATCGGCGCTCAATCTGAATGTTCACTTCCACATGCTGTTTCTCGACGGTGTGTATGTCGAGCAATCCCACGGCTCAGCGCGTTTCCGCTGGGTCAAGGCGCCGACCAGCCCAGAGCTCACCCAGCTGACGCACACCATCGCCCACCGGGTGGGTCGCTATCTGGAACGGCAAGGCCTGCTGGAACGGGATGTCGAAAACAGCTATCTGGCCTCGGATGCGGTGGATGACGACCCGATGACACCCCTGCTGGGGCACTCGATCACTTACCGTATCGCTGTCGGTTCACAGGCGGGGCGAAAGGTGTTCACTTTGCAAACTCTGCCGACCAGTGGTGATCCGTTCGGTGACGGGATTGGCAAGGTAGCCGGGT
>NZ_JBIUCY010000056.1:0-1277 GCF_044540725.1 Edwardsiella sp. A.80236 | reverse complement strand
AGCCACAAGTCATCCGCTAATTTTTCAACATTAGTCGGTTCGGTCCTCCAGTTAGTGTTACCCAACCTTCAACCTGCCCATGGCTAGATCACCGGGTTTCGGGTCTATACCTTGCAACTAGACGCCCAGTTAAGACTCGGTTTCCCTACGGCTCCCCTATTCGGTTAACCTTGCTACAAAATATAAGTCGCTGACCCATTATACAAAAGGTACGCAGTCACACCCCGAAGGATGCTCCCACTGCTTGTACGTACACGGTTTCAGGTTCTATTTCACTCCCCTCGCCGGGGTTCTTTTCGCCTTTCCCTCACGGTACTGGTTCACTATCGGTCAGTCAGGAGTATTTAGCCTTGGAGGATGGTCCCCCCATATTCAGACAGGATAACACGTGTCCCGCCCTACTCATCGAACTCACAGCTGTGCACCTTCGTGTACGGGGCTATCACCCGGTATCGCGCGACTTTCCAGACGCTTCCACTAATGCACAAACTGATTCAGGTTCTGGGCTCTTCCCCGTTCGCTCGCCGCTACTAGGGGAATCTCGGTTGATTTCTTTTCCTCAGGGTACTTAGATGTTTCAGTTCCCCTGGTTCGCCTCGTTAAGCTATGTATTCACTTAACGATAGTGCAACGGATTGCACTGGGTTTCCCCATTCGGACATCGCCGGCTAATAATGCTTCATATCAGCTCACCGACGCTTATCGCAGATTAGCACGTCCTTCATCGCCTCTGACTGCCTAGGCATCCACCGTGTACGCTTAGTCACTTAACCTCACAACCCGAAGGTGTTTCACTTCGTGCTGTAAGCATTTGAGAGACTCTCGAATCACTTGTTAAAAGCAATTCGATTGTTTTCGAATTTTCAGCTTGTTCCAGATTGTTAAAGAGCAAAATATTTCACAACATGCTGATTTCTCAGTATGTTCTGAAATATGGTGGAGCTATGCGGGATCGAACCGCAGACCTCCTGCGTGCAAAGCAGGCGCTCTCCCAGCTGAGCTATAGCCCCATGACTTTACTGCCGATACCTTATTACCCGCTCCGCTTCACCCAGGAAGGGAGTTGGTAGGCCTGAGTGGACTCGAACCACCGACCTCACCCTTATCAGGGGTGCGCTCTAACCACCTGAGCTACAAGCCTGCATAAGGTATTTGCTCGTTGACATTTACCAGACAATCTGTGTGAGCACTACACAATATTTCGTATCTTCAGGTAAGGAGGTGATCCAACCGCAGGTTCCCCTACGGTTACCTTGTTACGACTTCACCCCAGTCAT
>NZ_JBIUCY010000055.1:0-1317 GCF_044540725.1 Edwardsiella sp. A.80236 | reverse complement strand
TTTGGTGTTGTCTGTTGGTTTTCATAGAAGAGAATAGAGATAAATAATAAGTTATTGATTTTTATAGTTTTGGTTTTTTCTGATAGGACACAGCTGGTGTCCGCACGTGAGGACACAGCTGGTGTCCGCATGTGGCTGGACATAGGACACCACAAGTCCTATGATGGGACAAAAATGTCCTATCAAAAAGACACCGAGGGATAAAGATGATCGTAGCTTCAGAACACCAAGCAAAGCTAAGGCAGAAAGAAATACAGGAAATCGACAAGAAGGCATCTAAAGAGCACGAGGAGGCAAAGAAGAACAGTAACTTCACTCAGACATACCCAAAGGGCTGGCAACGCATTAGAGAGCTTGTGAGGGACAAACAGGGTGCTGCCGCTATAGGTCTTTACTCATTTTTCGCTGAACACATAGATCCTACATGCGGTGCAGTGGTCTGCGATCAGCAATTTTTAGCTAATCAGATGGGTGTTTCTACTCGAACAATTCGTCGTTGGTTAGATTATTTGGAGGAGAAAGGTGCTTTGGTAAGAATACCAGTTGCTGGAAAGGTTTGTGCTTACGCTTTAGATCCTCACGAAGTCTGGAAGGGATATAACACATCAAAAGACTACTCAGCCTTTGTTACCAAGACATTAGTGAACAAGGATGGAGAAATAAAACGCCGGATAATGGCTATGTTTTCCGGAGAGGAGAGCGGTCAAGAGCAGTAGCGAAGCGACTCTTGACGGCTCGGAACGACCCCCACCCTCAGAAAGGGGGATGGTTCGCCACAGCGAGCCATCCCCATAATAAGCCGCCCTTTAAGCAGTAGATCCCATAAATAAATAAAACAGCACATCACTTTTGTAATGTGCGGCATTCCTTTGGGACTAAAAGAAGTTAGCCAGGAATGTAATACAGAAACTTTACCGACAAGGAGGTCATCATGATCACGTCAACAATCATCACAATCATCGGCTTAATTGGGAGTCTCATAACGATTTACCGAGAGATATACCCGAAGGATAAGCACTAATTAGCCAGTATACACTCCGCTAGCGGAGTGACTGGTTCAGGGCTTCGCCCCGAAACCCCTGAAAACCGTCAATCATGGTGATGGCTCACTACGCGAGCCATCACCAGATACAAGGTTAAACGGGCATTTTGATCGTCAAGGTCAAGCCGCTAACGCGGTCGCCTATGGCGAACCCTGACCCTCAAAATGCCCGACCGGAGGGAGGGAGCTACCTTGAACTTTGGTGTTGTCTGTTGGTTTTCATAGAAGAGAATAGAGATAAATAATAAGTTATTGATTTTTATAGTTTTGGTTTT
>NZ_JBIUCY010000054.1:0-1439 GCF_044540725.1 Edwardsiella sp. A.80236 | reverse complement strand
TGGACTGACCCCACCCCAGTAGACGATCCTGCCCTATAGTTTGAGCATAGGAGAGCGTATGGGCACACCACGATTTACACCTGAATTTAAGGAAGAAGCCGTCCGTCAAATTACCGAGCGCGGTTACTCCGTTACTGAAGTATCTGAGCGTTTGGGCGTATCGGCGCACAGCCTCTATAAATGGTTACGGGCCATCAAACCCGATAACAGCGAGCAACATGCCCGTGATCTGCTGGAAGCCAAAACTGAGATCCTGAAATTGCGGGCACAGCTGAAACGCACTGAAGAAGAGCGGGATATCCTGAAAAAGGCCGCGCGGTACTTTGCAAGGGAGCCCGACTGAAGTACCGCTTTATCAATGAACACCGCTCTGTATGGAGTGTCATGACGATGTGTCGGGTTCTAAGCGTTGCCAGAGCCGGGTTCTATGCGTGGCTGCATCACCCCATTTCTGCGCGTGAAAAAGACAACCAGCGCCTGCTGACGCTCATCCGAGATTCGTATGCGCTTAGTGGCGGTGTATATGGTTATCGTCGGGTCCATGGCGATCTGTGCGAAATCGGGGAGACCTGCGGCAAAAACCGGGTGAGTCGTATTATGCAATTGAACCGAATTAAAGCCGTTCGCGGCTACAAAGCCCCACGCCGCATCGCTGGCAGACCCTCCGTGGTTGTCCCCAATCGCGTGAGGCGGGCATTCACCGTGGTGAAACCCAATCAAGTCTGGGTAACTGATATCACCTATATCCGCACCTGGCAGGGCTGGCTGTATCTGGCAGTGGTCATCGATCTGTTCGCCCGCAACGTGGTTGGCTGGTCGATGAAACCCACGCTGTCACGTGAACTGGCGCTGGATGCGCTGATAATGGCCGTATGGCGAAGAAAACCCACCAAGGAAGTGATCGTGCATTCAGATCAGGGCAGCCAGTACGGCAGCGATGACTGGCAGCGCTTCTGCCGGGCCAACAACCTGGTACCGAGCATGAGCCGGCGTGGTAACTGTTGGGATAATGCCGTAGCCGAATCGTTCTTCAGTTCGTTGAAAAAAGAGCGTATCAGAAAACGCGTCTATAAAACTCGAGATCTGGCCCGGGCGGATATCTTCGATTACATTGAAGTGTTCTACAACCGGGCCCGGCGCCACAGTCATCTCGGCGGCATCAGTCCTGAGGCCTTTGAACGGGCCTCATTGTGAGGACAGAATTTGTCTACGGTTTTGGGGTCAGTCCAGTGCGCCCGAACACAGCACCCAGAACATACCGTTGATGATCATACGATGTTCTGCCCATGGGCGTCCGACCCGTGGTGTTGCTGGTTCAGCAGGTAATAAGGGCTGGATGAGAGCCCATGCTTCATCGGGAAGATCGTAACGAGCCATAGTTCAATATGTCATGGAAACAGGCAGTTACTATAGCTCAGGTGATTAAGGGACACAGCCTA
>NZ_JBIUCY010000053.1:0-1529 GCF_044540725.1 Edwardsiella sp. A.80236 | reverse complement strand
TATTGAACTGTCAGGAGCTGGCTGCACAACAGCCATTACGCCCAATCAACTGGTGCAGTCGTCTTCTGAAAATGACATTTGGTATCTCTCATAAACGGATGTTTTTGAGAGAACTATCTTCGGCCTTCACACGCACGAAAGGCGGCGAAGCTCCGCCGTTAATCCGTCCGCCGGAGATCTCGCCCAGGCAGGCTGAAGGCCGAGCAAGCCTGACAGGCCCGAAAAGCCCGGCACGGGCGTCGGCGGCGATGACGGCGGCGGCATTATCCAGGGTTGATGATGGAAGTGGAGGATATCGACAACCTCTCGCGCAACCAAGACATCGCGGTCGGACTGCAAGTGATCTTGAAGCCACGGGCCCGTCCCACCCCGACATGGACCTCGATGCCCGAACGGACGTTAGATTTCGAGTTCTAGGCGTTCTGCGATGAAGGTTGGATCCCAGCCGGGATTGAAAGTGTCGACGTGGGTGAATCCGAGCCGCTCGTATAGGCCACGCAGGTTCGGGTGGCAGTCGAGCCGCAGCTTGGCGCACCCCTGCGTTCGCGCGGCATGGCGGCAAGCCTCGATCAGCGCGGAGCTGACACCCCGGCCCGCATGTGTCCGTCGCACCGCGAGCTTGTGCAGATATGCGGCCTCCCCCTTGAGGGCGTCGGGCCAGAACTCGGGATCCTCGGCCGACAAGGTGCAACAGCCGACGATGCCGTCGCTGCAACTCGCGACTAGGAGCTCGGATCTCAGGACGAAGGTCTCCGCGAATGTCCGGTCGATCCGCGCGACGTCCCAGGCGGGCGTTCCCTTGGCGGACATCCACGCCGCAGCGTCGTGCATCAGCCGCACAACCTCGTCGATATCACCCGAGCAGGCGACCCGAACGTTCGGAGGCTCCTCGCTGTCCATTCGCTCCCCTGGCGCGGTATGAACCGCCGCCTCATAGTGCAGTTTGATCCTGACGAGCCCAGCATGTCTGCGCCCACCTTCGCGGAACCTGACCAGGGTCCGCTAGCGGGCGGCCGGAAGGTGAATGCTAGGCATGATCTAACCCTCGGTCTCTGGCGTCGCGACTGCGAAATTTCGCGAGGGTTTCCGAGAAGGTGATTGCGCTTCGCAGATCTCCAGGCGCGTGGGTGCGGACGTAGTCAGCGCCATTGCCGATCGCGTGAAGTTCCGCCGCAAGGCTCGCTGGACCCAGATCCTTTACAGGAAGGCCAACGGTGGCGCCCAAGAAGGATTTCCGCGACACCGAGACCAATAGCGGAAGCCCCAACGCCGACTTCAGCTTTTGAAGGTTCGACAGCACGTGCAGCGATGTTTCCGGTGCGGGGCTCAAGAAAAATCCCATCCCCGGATCGAGGATGAGCCGGTCGGCAGCGACCCCGCTCCGTCGCAAGGCGGAAACCCGCGCCTCGAAGAACCGCACAATCTCGTCGAGCGCGTCTTCGGGTCGAAGGAGACCGGTGCGGGTGGCGATGCCATCCCGCTGCGCTGAGTGCATAACCACCAGCCTGCAGTCCGCCTCAGCAATATCG
>NZ_JBIUCY010000052.1:0-1771 GCF_044540725.1 Edwardsiella sp. A.80236 | reverse complement strand
GCTTAGCGGAAAGTTCTTTTACCCTCAGCCGAAATGCCTGCCGTTGCTAGACATTGCCAGCCAGTGCCCGTCACTCCCACTCGATTGTAAACAAGCACACAAAACCCTTTAGTGACAACAATTTGCAAGAACTATCAGGCTCAGTGCCATGAAAAATACCATGACCAGATCATGAGGTTGAACACGGCTTGCGCCGGCAGCGTTCACGCTCCTGGTCGGCGATCTCGCCCGGCTGCAATGCTAGCTCAGCATCGGTCATGCGCTCCAGCACGTCGCGTAGGCGGATGGTGCAAGGAATGGGCGGCAGCTCGAACTCATAGCCGCCGGCGATCATTTCGGCCGCAATCTCCTCGGTGATGAAAAACGGCTCGTCGTCTTGGTTCGGCTTCTTCATGCCCTTTCCTCCTGGCGCTCATCCTGGCCGACAGCGGCCAGGGCATCGGCTTCCGTCAATGCGTCCTCCACGAACGCGCCGTGCTGCTTCGCTTCGGCCTGGCTGACCTCGGCCCATATCCGTTTCACCTGGGCCGCACTGTACCCGGCCAGCTCGGCGGTCTTGTTGATGCTGTAGCCGGACTTGCGCAGCGCGACAACTTGGGCGCGGCGCTTCGGATCAGCACGGCGGCCCTTGTACCGCCCGGCCTGGCGGGCCAACTCAATGCCTTGGCGCTGGCGTTCGCGCCTGTCCTCGTAGTCGTCGCGGGCCATCTGCAAGGCCAGGCGAAAAAGCATGATCTGCACGGCTTCCAGCACGATCTTGGCGACGCCCTGGGCCTCGGCCGCCAGGTCGGATAGATCGACCACGCCAGGGACGGCCAGGCGTGCGCCTTTGGCCTGTATCGAGGCCACCAGGCGCTCGGCCTCGGGCAAAGGTAGGCGGCTGATGCGGTCGATCTTCTCGGCAATGACCACCTCGCCGGGCTGTAGGTCGCCGATCATGCGCAGCAGCTCAGGCCGGTCGGCGCGTGCGCCGGATGCCTTCTCACGGTAGATGCCGGCGACGTAGTAGCCGGCGGCCTTGATCGCCTCTTGGCGTTCCAAGTCCTGCGCGTCGGTGCTGACGCGCAGATAGACCCGCGCCACCATCGGCGCGGCTACTGGCTTCGTCCTGCGCATACTTGCGGGCTCCTTTGGGCATACGCAAAGTGTCCGGTCATGCTACCCCCGGCCAAAAAGGCCGTCATGCGATTTATCTTGGCCGGGTCGTTATTGGCGGGTCTAAATGGCCGCTCCGTGGATCTCATCGCCAGAAATGGCGATGCGAGATCCAGGGCAGGGCGGCCGCCATCGTCAGACCTGGCGATGGTCGACGCCGGCGCGCATCGTCGGATGTGGCGATGCGAGCTCGAGGTCGGTGGCCACCGCCGGCGACCTGGTGCCATCGTCGGCAATGGCGATGCTGCAGCTCGACGTGCGCGGCCTGGTCGTCTCGGCATCGTCGGATGCGGCGATGCTCGAGCGAGGCGAAAAAAAACCGCCTCGGGGTGTCCGAGGCGGCAAGTCTGCATGCGGTTCAGGGAGGAAGAAACCGCGCCGGCGATCAGGGAGGAAAACCGCGCGGCCTGATGTGCAGCTCGGCCACTTTAGCCGGATTTTTCGACTTATCCGATGCGAGCGGCCCGCCGTGGGCGCTGCTCGATCTGCTGTTGCTTTTTCTCGACGTGCTTCTGCTCCTGGTGCTGCTGCTCGTCGCGCGGCACTGTTGCAAAGTTAGCGATGAGGCAGCCTTTTGTCTTATTCAAAGGCCTTACATTTCAAAAACTCTGCTTAC
>NZ_JBIUCY010000051.1:0-1908 GCF_044540725.1 Edwardsiella sp. A.80236 | reverse complement strand
CACGCTTAAAAATAATAAAAGCAGACTTGACCTGATAGTTTGGCTGTGAGCAATTATGTGCTTAGTGCATCTAACGCCGGAGTTAAGCCGCCGCGCGTAGCGCGGTCGGCTTGAACGAATTGTTAGACATCATTTACCAACTGACTTGATGATCTCGCCTTTCACAAAGCGAATAAATTCTTCCAAGTGATCTGCGCGTGAGGCCAAGTGATCTTCTTTTTGTCCCAGATAAGCTTGCTTAGCTTCAAGTAAGACGGGCTGATACTGGGCAGGTAGGCGTTTTATTGCCCAGTCGGCAGCGACATCCTTCGGCGCGATTTTGCCGGTTATTGCGCTGTACCAAATGCGGGACAACGTAAGCACTACATTTCGCTCATCGCCGGCCCAGTCGGGCTGCGAGTTCCATAGCTTCAAGGTTTCCCTCAGCGCCTCGAATAGATCCTGTTCAGGAACCGGGTCAAAGAATTCCTCCGCTGCCGGACCTACCAAGGCAACGCTATGTTCTCTTGCTTTTGTAAGCAGGATAGCTAGATCAATGTCGATCATGGCTGGCTCGAAGATACCCGCAAGAATGTCATTGCGCTGCCATTCTCCAAATTGCAGCTCGCGCTTAGCCGGATAACGCCACGGGATGATGTCGTCATGCACGACAAGGGTGACTTCTATAGCGCGGAGCGTCTCGCTCTCGCCAGGGAAAGCCGAAGCCTCCATAAGATCATTGAGCAATGCTCGCCGCGTCGTTTCATCAAGCTTTACGGCCACAGTAACCAACAAATCAATATCGCTGTATGGCTTCAGGCCGCCATCCACTGCGGAGCCGTACAAATGCACGGCCAGCAACGTTGATTCCAGATGGCGCTCAATGACGCTTAGCACCTCTGATAGTTGGTTCGAAATTTCGATGGTCACCGCTTCCCTCATGATGTCTAACGGGCGAGGTAAGCCGACCGCAGAATGCGGGTCGGCTTGACCGAAATGTTAGAACCAGAAGCCAAAACGGATAACTTGAATTTGGCGACGGGCGCTAACCGTGAAAAAACGCTGCGCCACCGAGGCGGCACAGCACTGCAAAAACGATAGCTGCTTGCGCTTGCTACGCAAGGGCTAGAGGCCAAAAAGACTGAAAACCTGCGCAGCCCATGCAGGCGAAGCCCGGAAAAAAGGCAAAACAGGCACTGAATAACGCCTGAAAAGCTAAATGCCGTTTGAATAAACATGAGCTAAATAAAGCTGGGTTTCAGTGGTGCTAACGTTGGACGTAACGAGAGCCGGAGCGCAGCGGAGGGAACCAAAATGCGCAGCATTTTGGCGTCCCGTTGACGGAATGGTTAGCCGTTTCGACGCGCATAAACGGAGTGGGTGTACGGAATTACAGCTTGAATGGTTTCGGTTGAGACAAGCTCGAATTCTGTTTCGTTGAGCATTGGGAAGAAGGCGTCACCCTCGAAGGTTTGATGTACCTCAGATAGAAACACGCCGTGGGCGTGAGGTAGTGCCAGAGTGTATATCTCAGCTCCGCCCGCGACGTAGAGTTCATTGCCGAGTTCGGATGCCAAAGCGATAGCGTGCGACAGCGTTGAAACAACTACGCAGCCAGTGGCGCGGTAGTTAGCTTGGCGTGAGATTACCAATGTGTGACGGTTCGGTAGAGGCTTGCCGATAGACTCAAAGGTCTTTCGCCCCATGACAACGACTTTTCCCTCAGTGAGTCTGCGAAAAATCTTCTGCTCACCCGGAATTTTCCAGGGGATATTAGGACCATTGCCAATAACCCGATTGGCTCCCATCGCAGCAACGAGATAAATGCGTACTGATTCCGAGTTCATATGGCTAACTTTGTTTTAGGGCGACTGCCCTGCTGCGTAACATCGTTGCTGCTCCATAACATCAAACATCGACCCACGGCGT
>NZ_JBIUCY010000050.1:0-2173 GCF_044540725.1 Edwardsiella sp. A.80236 | reverse complement strand
AGACGGGAAGTTTCGGCCCTTACGGATGCCCGGAAAACCTTAGCGTACGATTTTTTCCGAATTCTGCGGGCTCCCCTTTCCAGCACAGGTGAAGGTTTCGAGACCGATCTGGTGGAAAAGCTGGTAGGTGAAAAGCTGCGCACACGGCGAGACGAAATCGAAACCCAACGCCAACATGTGCGTGATGCAGTAAGCCGCTGGCTCAGGTTCAGAAATAACGCCGAACTCAAGCGTGATTACGAGTCCCAGCTCACGGATGCCAACTTCCGGCTGAAGAAGTTTGAGGAGTACGGGGTTAACGACAGGCTACAAAAGCGCCTTGGCTTCCAGGATGATGATGCTGCGCTGACCCGAATGAAGGATCGGGCAGACAGCTTCGTGATCGCTCTCGGGCAATTGATTTCCGAGCATGAGGGCGATCTGCGTAACGTCACGAGCTACGTCTCCAAGCAGAATCCCAGCTTCTTCACGGCTTATTACGCCGAATTTGCCAACCTCGTTGCCAAGGTCGATCAGCTCAAGAAAATTGAGCAGGAGGCTCGCGCCATTACCGCACGGCTTCAAGACAAACAAGGCGAGTTCGACGGCGCGCGCCATAGTCTTCAGGAGGAGTTTGCCCAGGTCGAACGTCAATTGGCTCAGGAACTCAAGCAGACCGGCATGACTGCAATCACGCTGGATGACTTCCTGACCCAACAGCAGCGCAAAGCCAAGGCGGAAGATTACTTGAAGGATCTGGCCAAGCAAGAAACCCAGCAGAGCGACATCCGCGATATGCTGTTTGCCGAGATCGACAAGCTAAACGGGCTGTGGTTGTCCGAGTTCAACGCTATTAAGGCCGAACTGGATCGCGTGAACGTCGGCCACACCGCCCTGCAGATCGAAGCCGACTTCAAGGGCGACAAGGAAGCAGCCATCGGCTTCATGCAGCAGCTCTTCAAGGGTAGCAACATCCGCGAAACTACCCTGCGTGCCGTGATGGAGGATTACACCGATTTCGGCGGCCTGCTGCGTGATTTGCCAAACGCCTTGAAAAAAGCGGGCAGCACGCCGGAGGTCTTCGAAAAGACCTTCATCCAGAACCTAGTGGAGCTCGTCACTTATCAGGTGCCCAACCGCTTCGTCATCCGCTATCGTGGCAAGGAGCTCAAGTATCACTCGCTTGGGCAGCGAGCTTCCGCGCTGTTGTTGTACGTACTCAGCCAGCGCCAGAACGACGTGATCATCATCGATCAGCCGGAAGACGATTTGGACAACCAGACCATCTACGACGATGTGATCAAACTGCTGCGCGAGATGAAACCGTGCGCTCAATTCATCTTCGCCACCCATAATGCCAACTTTCCGGTGCTGGGTGATGCGGAGCAAGTGCATGCCTGCTGCTATCAGGACGAGCTATTCACCGTACAAAGCGGCAGCATTGACGCTCATCCAGTGCAGGACGCGATCATCAACATCATGGAAGGAGGCCAGGAAGCCTTCAAACGACGCAAAGAGGTTTACAACCTATGGAAACCACAGAGCTGATCAAGATGTTAAGCCGTGGCAAAAACATCTGTCATCAGTTCAAGGAGAGCATGAAAATGCCCTAGGACAGTTACTGACAGATGGCAAGAGAGAAAAAAGATAAACGCATTAATAAAAAAATATAAATAGTCCGGAGCAGGTATTGTGCGCCCAGCGGCAGATCAATGTACCTTTGATCAGAACTGAGCATTATGCTCAGGGCGCAAAATGTCGATCATACTGCGTTATTTTGCCCAATCTTCCAGCATCAACCCCGCTACCCTCTCAAACTCCCGTGTATTATTCGTCACCAAAATCGCTCCGGCAGCGATGGCGTGTCCGGCGATCGCCGTATCGTTCGGGCCAATTGGTGTGCCAGCGGCGGCTAACGCGGCCTTAATTACAGTGGTGGCATCGACTGCCGTCTTATCCCACGGCAGGATGGCGTCCAGCCTGGAACAGAACGCATCAACTAATTGTACATGGCGTGGCGAGGCCTTCTTACCAATGGTACCGAATCGCATTTCAGCATAGGTGATAGCCGACACGACGATGCGATGGTTGTGCAGAACGGCTTGCTCTAGGCGTTTTAGGCTGTGTCCCTTAATCACCTGAGCTATAGTAACTGCCTGTTTCCATGACATATTGAACTATGGCTCGTTACGAT